>JBDKHP010000177.1:0-4499 GCA_039797645.1 Bacteroidota bacterium | reverse complement strand
CAGTGCATCTGTGTTTTCGCTAACGCCTATGGCAGCGCGATGTCGTAGGCCCATGTGGGCTGGAATGTCATGGCGCGATGTGACTGGCAATACACAGCGTGCTGCCCAAATCTCGTCACCTCTTATTATGACTCCACCGTCGTGTAAAGGGCTGTTTTTGAAGAATATAGCTTCCAATAGTCTGCTGGATGTTCTGGCTTGAATTCTATCGCCAGTGGTTACATATATGTCTAAGTTTGATTCTCGTTCTATTACTATTAGGGCGCCTGTTTTGGTGGTGGCCATGGATTTGCAGGCTTTTACGATGGAGGCAATTTTTACTTTGGGTTTTTCGTCTCGGATGAAAGTGGCAAAAATGTGTTCAATACTTAATGTCTTGTTATTAAGGTATTTGGTGCCGATAATGATCAGGAAATTCCGAATTTCTTGCTGGAATACGATAATGAGCGCAATTACACCGACACCCATTACCTGACCCAAGATCAGGCCGAGTAACTGCATGTTTAATGCCTTTACTAGCAGCCATATAAGGTATATTCCAATTAGCCCTGCAAAAATATTAATTGCAACGGTGCCTTTGGTGAGCATGTAGAGTTGATAAAGTAAAAAAGCTACTAAAAATATATCTATGACATCGAGAAATCGAAGTTCTAGGAAATTCATGGTTTTGATGCTAAATGTATGCTGCTCATTTGCAGCTTTCTAGTTTCTGAATTAGTTTGATGCTTTCGGTGGTTTGCTTTACATCGTGGGTGCGAATAATGGAGGCTCCTTTTTGTATTGCAAGTGTTTGTAGTACGATAGTTCCAGAAAGCGATTCTTCTGGACTTGTATTTAATGTTTTGTATATCATTGATTTACGAGACATCCCGACTAAGATTGGTTCCTCGAATATGCTTAACTCTGTGAGTTTTGATAAAATATGGTAATTCTGTTCTACGGTTTTACTGAAACCGAAACCAGGGTCTATTATGAGGTCGTGTACTCCCAATGCGCGGAGTTGCTGTATCTTTTTTGCAAAATAACCGACAATTTGTTGCATTATATCGGTGTACTGTGTGTGTTGTTGCATATTTTGCGGTGTGCCTTGCATGTGCATCAGTATATAAGGGATGCGCAGGCTTGCAATTGCTGGAAACATTTCGGGGTCGTTATTTCCTGCTGAAATATCGTTTATTATATTTACATCGTACTGGTAAACAGCCTTTTGTGCAATCTCAGCCCGAAAAGTATCGAGTGAAATTATTGCATCTGGAAATTTTGTTCGGATGCTGTCGAGCGCGGGTTCAAGCCTTTCCCACTCCTTTTTTGGGCTAATATCTTCTGCTCCAGGCCGTGACGAATAAGCTCCGATGTCGAGTATCTCGGCGCCTGCCACAAGCATTTGTGTGGCTGAGTGTAGGAGGGCATCTGGGGTGTTGTAACGACTGCCTTTGTAGAACGAATCTGGTGTAATATTTAGAATTCCCATCACGATGGTTTTGTCGAAACGTATCAGCCGACCACCACAGTTTATAGAAGTACGGCGGGGTAATATTTGAGAATTGAGCACGGCTGTATTTATCATTTTGCCTATTTTTTTCTAAGTTTGTATGCCCGCTTTGAGGTTGGCTTCTATTAGGATGCCTTCTACAAAAGTAAAAAAATATCGGATATTGTGTGCCCGTTAGCCTACAATGGCCGTGTCTGATTCATACATGTTCAGTAAAAAATGGAAAAAACAATTCAAGAATTTCAAGAAATATATTTGATTTGTTCGAATATATTTTCAAAAAAATTGAAAGATTACGGTGCTGCTTGGCGAATATTACGTACAGAATCTCTTACAGATCAGATCTATATAAAGGCCCGTAGAATTAGAGGTATAGAAGTGAATAATGCTTCTAAAATTGATGAAGGTGTTGTGGACGAGTTTATTGGAATTGTCAATTATTCTATTGTGGCATTAATCCAGTTAGAATTGGGCTTTTCTGAAAATATAGACATCTCAGCAGAGCAAGCTGAGATTGCCTATAAGGTGTATTTCGATAAAGCCTTGGATCTGATGACACGTAAAAATCATGATTATGGCGAAGCTTGGCGCAATATGCGAGTGAGTTCGTTTACTGATCTAATACTTATGAAGTTACACCGCACAAAGCAGATTGAGGATAATGCAGGGGCTACACTTATTTCCGAAGGTGTAGATGCTAATTATTATGATATGCTAAATTATGCGGTTTTTGCGCTAATTAAGTTGCAATTAACACAAGAATAAACTGTCGAGCGTTTTACTAATTCTTTAATTATGAAAGCTTTAGATTATATTTCGAGATTACTATTGGGTGCGGTATTTGTTTTTTCTGGTTACGTAAAAGCGGTAGATCCGTTGGGAACGGTCTATAAGATTAGCGATTACTTGGTGGCATACCACATGGACTTCTTACTGCCTTTGGCAACAATTGCAGCAATGATGGTTATTGCTGTCGAATTGATGTTGGGATTCGCATTTGTGTTTAATCTGTTTATGCGGGTTTCGGCCTCGGTTATGGTAGTGGTCGAATTGTTTTTCACAGTTCTTACCCTAATTTCTTGGCAAACGAATGCCGTTTCTGATTGTGGTTGTTTTGGAGATTTTGTAAAATTGAGCAATGAGGCTACTTTCTGGAAAAATATGATCCTCATGGTGCCTGTGGTGTATGTCTGGTTTCGGAGAACAAAATTTCCAACTTGGGCGATACTGGGGCAAGCGGGTGCGTTTTTAGGTTTTTTAATCTTGTCTTTTGGTTTCCAGTGGAGTAACATGAGTCATTTACCCATTCAAGATTTTAGACCGTACAAAGTGGGCGTCGATATAAAAGCACAGATGGAATTGCCAGAAGGTGCGAAAAAAGACAGCATAGTTACCCTACTTTACTATAAAAAAAACGGTGTCGTTAAAGAATTTACCGAAAGTAATTATCCTTGGGAAGATTCCACTTGGGTGTGGGTTGACACCAAAAGCACCGTTGTAAAAGAAGGCGACCGCGCACCGATTCATAATTTTAGCATCAGCGATGAAGACGGTAATGACATTGTTCCTGAAATTTTGGCTAATCCGGGTTTTAAACTACTCCTAATAAGCTACAAAATCGAAAAAGCCGACGATATTGGTCTGAAAGAATCTGTAAATTTACACAAGTGGTGCGATGAAAATAAAGTGTTGTTTTATGCCGTTTCTTCATCCTTAAAATCGGAAGTCGAATTGAAAGACAAAATGTTTGGTTTAAATTATCCGTTTTATACTGCCGATGAAATCACGCTAAAAACCATCATCCGATCCAATCCGGGTTTTGTGCTGCTTAAAGGGAGCGTGATTGTGGCGAAGTGGCACTACAATGATGTTCCAACTGAAACCGAGTTTATGAGTTACCTGAAATGACAAAAAGCCCTGTCTGAATCTTCAGACAGGGCTTTTTTAGTATGTATCTCGTTTCAAAAATAGCTGATACTTTCAATTTGAACCCCAATTCCTTCATTGGTTTCTAACAACGGAAGTTCTACGATGAATGTCGTTCCGACTCCCACGACGCTAGTAAGCGAAATAGATCCATTTAGTTTTTCAACGAATTCCTTTGCAATAGAGAGTCCCAGACCCGTGCCAACTTCACTGCGGGTGCCAAGTGTTGTAGTGTTATTAAAGAGACTAAATATGTCTTTTTGAACTTCCTCTGAAATTCCAATCCCTTTATCTGAAACCCGAATACTTACAATGTTGGCCTTTTGGTGTACCTCTATAAGCACGCTACCTTTAGGATAACTAAATTTCACTGCGTTGGTTAATAGATTTCTTATAACTGTCTGCAAAAGAACAGGATCGGAAACAATTTTTATCTTACTCTCGATATTGAATATGATTTCAACCTCTTTTGAATATGCCTGCGGTAAAACAGTTTTTATGGATGTATTGATTGCGTCCGCAATGTCGAATGGCATTTTATGTACATTGATGCGCCCCATCTGCATTCGAGACCAATCAAGCAGATTTGAAAGCAAACTGTAAGCGGTTTGCGCACTTTGATGTATATATTCGATCATCTGTGTTTCCTTTGCAGTATCATACCGACCGTAGTTCTTTTTTAAGAGCTTCGACAATCCTATGATGTTATTGAAAGGATTCTTCAGATCGTGTGCTACGACGGAGAAAAATTTCTCTTTCGTCTTGAGTAGTTCGTTAAGTTGTATATGCTGGTTGAATTCTTCGGTAACGTCAAAACAAGCTCCCATAAAGCCTGTAAAAATGTTTGAACAGTCGATATTCGGCAAACCCGTATTTCGTATCCATCGGTATTCCTGTTGGGCGTTAAGCAAACGGAAATGTAGCACGAAATGTTCGCGTCTCCGAAAGCTATTAGCGTATATTTCCAAACAGGATTCAATATCGTCTGGGTGAACACCCAAGATCCAGCCATCGCCAAGTTCTTGTTCAATAGTTTTGCCTCTAAAATTTAGCCAAGTACTGTTGAAATAATCGCATTTAT
>JBDKHP010000176.1:0-4264 GCA_039797645.1 Bacteroidota bacterium | reverse complement strand
CGACCTCACTTGGCCGCTTTAGTTTTTCAATCTCGCGGCGGTACGAACGGCCACTCCGCGCGTGCTGTGGGCTACTTGCCGCGATCCGGGCTAGTTCGGTCGGCAGCTTCATTTGTAACGCCGTAAGCACCCAGGGCCGTCACTTTACTTTGGCCTACGGCCATGAGGCGAATGAAACTTACCACAACCATAAAGACCCGTTTCTTGCCAACATTGTAAATTCCCAACTTTGCCATTACCCTACGCTAAAAAAGCGTCCTCGCAACGTGTACGTAAACACTTGGCCGCTTTAGTGTTTCAATGTCGCGGTGATACGAACGAAAACTACGTCACAAGCTCCGGGCTACATTCCGCAATTATCTCTAACAACACTGAGTCTGTTTTATAATACGCCGCATCACAGCGAGTTGCGAAACACAACGGCCCAGAATAGTGTGGTGCCTCCGCTCCTAATACTTATTTTTTTCACGCATATTTTTTATTCGCCTCGTAAAGCCTTATTTGTGCAAAGGCTTACTATTTTTGCTTTTCCTGACGGCTTGTGTAGTTTGTTATGCAGCTTGTTGGGTTTCGGAAATTTACACAAACACACCACATACTATGGCTCTACTTTTTGAATCGCTTACTATTAAGGATGTTACGTTTCGTAACCGTATCGGAATTTCGCCCATGTGTACCTATATTGCCCAAGACGGACATGCCACCGACTGGCATTTGGTACATCTTGGTAGTCGGGCTTTGGGCGGCGCGGGCCTTCTGATCCAAGAGGCTACGGCGGTGTCGCCCGAGGGAAGGATTTCGCCCGGAGATTTGGGGATTTATGCCGACTCGCAGGTGCCTATGTTGCAGCGTATCAATGCTTTTTTGCTCGAAAATGGCGCTGTGCCTGCGATTCAATTGGCACATGCTGGCCGCAAGGCGAGTTGCGCGGAGGCTTGGAGAGGTGGGCAGTTGCTTTCGCTCGATCAGGGCGGTTGGCTTACCGTTGCGCCCTCGGCTGTGCCTTTTAATGCTGGCGAACGTGCGCCAGAGGCTTTAGATCAGCAGGGAATCGATAAAGTGCTTGCAGATTTTGCTTCGGCGGCGCGTAGAAGTTTGGCGGCGGGTTTTCGGGTAATTGAGATCCATGCGGCGCATGGGTATCTTATTCATCAGTTCTTTTCGCCACTAAGTAATTTGCGTACGGATAGTTACGGTGGGAGTTTCGAGAATCGTATTCGGTTCATGTTGCAAGTTGTGGAGGCGATTCAGTCTGAGTGGCCAGCGAATCTTCCGCTTTTTGTCCGGCTTTCGGCTTCGGAATGGGCCGATGGCGGCTGGAATATCGACGAGGTGGTGCAATTGTGCACGATTCTGAAAACGCGGGGTGTCGATCTGATTGACACCTCGGCGGGTGGTGGCGTGCCGAATCCCAAAATCAATATTTTCCCGGGGTATCAGGTGCCTTTTGCGGAGCGTATTCGGCGTGAATGTGGCTTGGCTACGGCGGCAGTGGGGCTGATTACCAAGGCGCAACAGGCCGAGGATATTCTCCAGAGCGGAAGTGCCGACCTTATACTGATTGCGCGCGAATCGTTGCGCGACCCGAACTTCCCGATTCATGCGGCGATTGAACTCGGTGTGAAGCCAGATTTGCCCGCGCCCTATCTTAGAGCTTTTTAATTTTTTTGACATTTTAACATGGTGGGCCTATAATGGCCTGCCATTCACCGTCGTGGTCTCGTATTTTTTCGATTTCTTTGCAGGTCTGTGTAATTGAAACAAATCTTACCCGATCGTACATTTATCAGACATCCCAAACGATAATTATCAAATAGGTCTGAGACCTTAACTTTAAGCAATGGAATCGAAAGAAAAACGACCCGAGGGCAGCAAGCCCAAAAAGCCTAGCGTTTTTGGCTTGCTCAAAACATATAAGAATAAAGTGCTGGTTTTGTTATTTGTAGCATTATTCAGTAACGCGATTAACTTGGTGATACCCAAAATAATATCGCATGGTATCGACGATTTTACGGCGGGCAAATTGGTATTCGAGAATATTTTGCTCGAATTTTTTGTGGCTGCTTTGGTGATTTTTATATTTAGTTACCTCCAAAGTATTTTGCAAACTCTTGTAGCAGAGTTGGTTGCGAGGAATCTACGAACGGAGGTTTCTGAGAAGATTTCGCAGCAGAGTTATACTTTTGTTCAGAAAATGAATCCCGCCAAACTTCTCACGAACCTGACATCCGACATCGACTCGGTGAAGGCTTTTGTCTCGCAGGCCATTGTGATTATTGTCTCGTCTATCTTTATGATTTTCGGTACAAGTGCCATGTTGCTGAGCATCAACTGGAGGCTTGGTCTGGCAGTGATTGTGGTAGTGCCTATCATTGGGGGTACGTTTACGATTGTTATCAGAAAAGTGAGCGGCTTGTTCAAACGTAGTCGCGAAATTATCGACAAACTCAACCGTATTATCAATGAGAGCATTATGGGTGCGGCGGTGATACGGGTACTCAATTCGCAACAGTACGAAAGTCTCAAATTTGTGGAAATCAATACCGAGGCCAAAGATTTGGGCATGGCAATTCTGCGGTTGTTTACGATACTGATCCCGATTATTATGTTCGTGGCCAACCTTGCTTCGATTACAATTTTGGCTTTAGGTGGTCATTTTGTGGTGGTTGGCAGTATGTCGTTGGGCGATTTTGCGGCCTTCAATACCTACCTTATGCTGCTGATATTCCCGATTCTGATGATTGGTTTCATGAGCAACATCATTGCCCAAGCAATGGCTTCGTACAGACGTATCCACGAGGTACTTACCGCGCCAGATCCTGAAACACCGGGTACAGTTACCGAATCCTTGCAAGGCGACATTCGTATCGAGAACATCAATTTCTTTTACGAAGATAAGCCTGTGCTCAAGAATCTGAGCTTCAGTATAAAACCAGGCAGCAAAACCGCCATTATTGGCCCAACCGCTGCCGGAAAGAGTGTCTTACTGCAATTACTCACCGGTTTGCTCAGTCCAAATTCCGGCAGCATAGAATTCAACGGTAAGGCAATCTCGGAATTCGACAAGAACGCATTTCATACCCAAGTGGGCATTGTGTTTCAAGACAGCGTGATGTTCAACCTGAGTCTCCGTGAGAATATTGCATTTAGTGACATCGTCACCGACGAATCGCTTGCCAAGGCAATTGCCACAGCAGAACTTAGCGATTACATAGAGACCTTGCCCAACCGACTCGACACACTCGTTTCGGAACGCGGCACAAGCCTTTCGGGCGGACAGAAACAGCGGATTATGCTGGCCCGCGCCTTGGCCATAAACCCTCGTATTCTCCTTCTGGACGACTTCACGGCGCGTGTCGATCGGAGTACCGAAGACAAAATACTCAGCAACCTAGAGGCAAACTACCCCGAGCTGACACTCATTTCCGTAACCCAAAAAATTGAAACCGTCACGCATTTCGATCAGATCATTCTGCTCATGGAAGGCGAACTCATAGCCACTGGAACGCACCAAGAGCTATTGGCCACTTGCCCCGAGTACGTACAAATCAACAATTCACAACGCAGCACACAGCACTATGAACTATAACCTCAACCTGCTCGACACAGCCGACGAACACGAGCACAAAAATTCATTTTTTAGTGCCTTTCGTAAATTCATAACACTCATAAGTGGCGAACGCAATATGCTCATAATCGCCACCTTAACCATACTTATCAATTCTGCGCTCAGCCTTCTAGGGCCTTACCTAATAGGCTACACCGTTGATACGTATGTGGTGAACAAAAACTACCAAGGCATCCTACATTTTTCGGGCATCTTGCTCGGGCTCTACCTCATTGCCTTCGTATCCAACTACACCCAAATGCGCCTGATGGGTGGCATTGGTCAGCGGATGCTCTACCGCCTTCGCAATTCGGTATTTAGCAAACTGCAAGAATTACCCGTCGATTTTTTCAACCAGAACAAATCTGGCGACCTCATTTCGCGCATCAACAACGATACCGATAAGGTGAACCAATTCTTCTCCCAGTCGCTTGTGCAATTCGTCGGAGGTATTTTTACGATGGTCGGTTCTGCCATTTTTCTACTCAGCATCAATTGGGAACTAGGCTTAGTGGCTATGATACCCGCCGTTATCGTCTGGATATTCACCCAGTTCATATCGCCTTGGGTAAAAAAGCGGAACAAAGCCAACCTTAAAAGTGGCGGCACACTCAGCGCCGAAATCCAAGAAAGCCTCCAGAATTTTAAGATAATCGT
>JBDKHP010000175.1:0-3976 GCA_039797645.1 Bacteroidota bacterium | reverse complement strand
CGACCTCACTTGGCCGCTTTAGTTTTTCAATCTCGCGGCGGTACGAACGGCCACTCCGCGCGTGCTGTGGGCTACTTGCCGCGATCCGGGCTAGTTCGGTCGGCAGCTTCATTTGTAACGCTGCTTATACGCGGGGCCGACACTTGTGGTTGGCCTACAGCCATGCAACGAAGTTTTCGCCACATAAAACCCACAGGCTTCTATTTCCGCTTGGATCGCCCCGTGGCAACTTCGCCCCAAACACCGATCAAACCCAAACATTCTGGCAAATCCCACAGCCCATCGGGCATAAAAAATCCCACGTTGTACTCCGTCCAAAATTGTACATTTGCACAAGCTAAAACAACAAACTTGAATCAACCAACACCCAATATGAAAGGCATACTAATCGTGAATATGGGCGGCCCTCAATCGCTGGCCGAAATGCGCACCTTCCTCTGGAAAATGTTTACCGACAAACACATTCTACCCTTTGCCGCACCCTTTCGGTACTCTCTGGCTTGGATTATCACCACTGCACGCTATAAAAAATCTTGGGCAAAATACGAAAGCATCGGTGGCACACCTCTCGTACGTACCACCGAGGAAATTGCAAAATCCCTAGCCCAAGCACTACCCAACAACTACAAAATTCGTGTCGCTTATTCCTACAATAATCCCTTTATAGCCGACGAATTGGCGAAATTTGCTGCCGATTCAATTCTCGAGGTAGAAGTTGTTTCGCTATATCCACACTACAGCATTACCACGCTTCAAAGCGTAAAAGACGATGCCGAATCTGCTGCCTACAAACTTGGAATAAGCCTGCGCGTTGCACTGCCGTATTACGATAACTCCCACTATATCCAATTCTGGGTCAATAATTTACGCAAACATATTGTAGAGCAAAGCTACAAAATGCCACTCTTAATTTTCAGCGGCCACTCCATACCCAATAGTTTTCTGGACAAAGGCGACTGCTACCCCAACGAAATAGAAGAATCTGCCAGACTCATTGCCACCGAACTCGGTTTGGCCTACCGCGTTTCGTACCAATCGCAAATCGGGAAAAAATGGCTCGGCCCAATAACTGAAGAGCTTCTTGCACAAATGGCCACCCAAAAACCCGATCAGGAAATCGTAATTGTACCCATAAGCTTCGTAAACGAAAACCTCGAAACACTCTACGATATAGACCAGCTCATCATTCCAACAGCTAAAGCACTCGGAATAAAGTCTATATCTAAAGTCCCGATTCCCGAAGCCGATACGGATTTTGTAGCTGCACTTGCCGATACCATTCAGCAAAATAGATTCTACAACTGCGGGCATAGTTGTAAATTATGTGGCAAATCGTTCAACCCCGAAGTACCAGACGATGCTGCCAGAAAAAAACACATTCCCACATATTGTTGTACACGTATTCCAAACGGTCGTTAATTTCAAACATAGAACCATGCAATATCTCGATTTTATACAACAGAAAATTACCATTCAAACGGACTTACAGCCAATCTTGGTTCGTTACAATTTCTTGGGTAAGAAAATAGTGTTTACAAATGGCTGCTTTGATTTACTGCATCGTGGCCACGTAGAATACCTCGCCAAAGCAGCCAGCTTGGGCGACATCATGATCGTGGGACTTAACACAGATGCCTCTGTTCGCAAGCTTAAGGGCGCCGAGCGTCCGCTGCAAGACGAATACACGCGTGCGCTCGTATTGTCGGCACTTACTTTTGTAAGCCACGTTGTGCTGTTTGACGAGGATACGCCCTACGAACTTATTAAACTCATCCAGCCCGACCTCCTCGTAAAAGGCGCAGATTATCAACCTGAAACAATCGTTGGCTACGACATCGTGATGGCTAAAGGCGGCAGGGTGGCTACGATAGACCTTACCGACGGATTTTCAACCACCAAAATTGTGGGTAAAATGAAAAAAGGGGAATAAGCCATTGACGGCAACTACGCACCACTATCGTTGCTGAAACATATTTTCTCACTACACAAACGACAAACAAATAGGGTCGCAGACCTCCACAGATTATGGCAAAACAAAAAACCGAATACGTTTGTAGCGAATGCGGATACCGCGCCGCCAAATGGGTAGGGCAGTGTCCTTCGTGCAAAGCTTGGAGTACCCTCAACGAAGAACAGGCCATACCCAGTGCGACAAAGAAAATACTTACCAGTAGTAACAAAGCCATTCTGCTCCACGAAATTGAGTTCAAAAGAGAAAGTAGAATCGACACTCAAATCAACGAGTTTAACAGGGTTTTGGGTGGTGGCATTGTTCCTGGCTCGCTTATTCTTATTGGTGGCGAACCGGGTATTGGCAAATCGACACTGGCTTTGCAGGCCGCTTTGAGCATTCCGCAGGGTATTGTACTTTATGTTTCTGGCGAGGAAAGTGCCCAACAAATACGAATGCGTGCCGAACGACTACAAGCAAAGAATCAATCGGTGTACATTCTCCCTGAAACGCGGCTACACAACATAATAGAACATGCCAAAGAACTACGCCCTGCGCTTATGGTTATAGATTCTATTCAAACCATGTTTTCCGAAAACTTAGAATCTACACCTGGTACTGTTAGTCAGATACGCGAATGTACCAACGAGTTAATGACTTTTGCCAAAACGAGCAATGTTCCGATTATTCTCGTGGGGCATATTACCAAAGAAGGTACGATTGCAGGCCCTAAAATACTGGAACACATGGTAGATACTGTACTTCAGTTCGAGGGCGATCGCAACTATGTGTACCGTATTCTACGTTCGGTAAAAAACAGATTTGGTTCGACTTCCGAAATTGGCATCTTTGAAATGCAACAAAGTGGTTTGCGCCAAGTTACCAATCCCTCCGAAATGCTTATTTCTGCTGGTAACAATGCCCTCAGTGGTGTTGCTGTGGCTGCTAGTTTGGAGGGTGCTCGTCCACTACTCATCGAAACACAGGCGCTTGTGAGTACTGCTGCCTTTGGTACTCCACAACGATCGGCCACGGGTTTCGATAGTCGTCGGCTGAATATGCTGCTGGCTGTTCTTGAAAAGAGAATGGGCTTCCGGTTGGCTCAGAAGGATGTTTTCTTGAATATTGCGGGGGGCATTAGAGTGGAAGACCCGGCAATCGATTTGGCCATAACAGCTGCCGTTTTTTCGTCCGATCTGGACATTGTGATACCCAAAGAAGTCTGTTTTGCGGGTGAAATAGGCCTTTCTGGTGAAATTCGTGCGGTTCAACGAATTGAACAGCGTGTGGCAGAAGCGCAAAAACTTGGCTTTCGGAAAATGTTTGTGCCCGAACTCGCACGCAAACAATTCAATGCTTATAAGGGCGATATTGAACTGATTTTTGTAGATAAAATTGAAGAAGTGCTTCGTACCCTTTTTGGACGGAAATAGGCTTACGCTACGATATGCTTTGTTTAAGCAATGTACTTTAAGAGGGTGGCTGAAGGCTTTTTAGCTATTCTTGCGTCACAATCTTTTGTTTCGTTTTGCGCTACATGGCCATAGGCCAATATAAAGTTTCTGCCTAGCCTACCAACGGCGTTGCAAACGGTGCTGCCGCCTCAACTAGCCCGGATCGCGGCAAGTAGCCCACAGCGACGTGACGTATTGCCCTTTTGTGCGGTGGTTTGATTGAAAAACTATGGCAGCCAAGTGGTTGCGTTCCCGTGCGCGAGGACTACAGCCAAGAGCCGGTAGCCGCCGCCTGAAATAATGTTGAGCCTCAGCTCCTAAACCTTTTTTTTATTTTTCACTCCGAGCTTGCTATATTACTGTTTGGGAATTTTTTAGTATGTGTTTGTAAATAAGGGCATTGATTGAATTTTTTGCCTGTTGTTTGTCAGCTTATGACAATTGAAAACCGGCAAAAAGTTCGCGTCTTTTGGCCGGTTTTTTTGAAGTTTTGTTATACGGTTTTGGAATAAACCCCCGCGCCAGTCTGAAGTGCTGGGTCGAATACCATGGCGATGTTGCGCACGATGAG
>JBDKHP010000174.1:0-2853 GCA_039797645.1 Bacteroidota bacterium | reverse complement strand
TTATACATACTGTGTAAATAGTTTACAGGACAATAAATGTGTGGCTGTGGGGTGCCAGGACTTCATGTCGAACCTGCTGCCAGATGAGTTGTCGAAGCAACTCAATACTTTTTTGGGTTCTCAGACTTTCTTGAGCCGCACTTTCTCGAGGGTGAATTTTATTTATGTTTCACATAAGGCATGTTTGGTACCCAAAGCCTATTTTGTAGCCGAAAACATAAAACAAATCTTCGAGTTTAACCATGTGCTGGCAATCGACGAGATACTCGATTCTCAATATGTGAGTGCCTTGGATAGTTATCTCATTTCTAGTACCCCTGCCTCGGTGGCCTCGGTGATGGTAAACAAATACAAAGATGTGAATTTTTACCACCAGAGTTATGCTTTGCTTTTGTCGTGGATGCGTTACGTAAAAACCGCGAAAGACGACGCACCACAAGTATTGGCACACGTACACTCTAATGTGCTCGATGTAGTGGTGGCAACACCCTATAAACTCTTGTTTCATAATAGTTTTGAGTTTTTTAAACCCGAAGATGCGCTGTATTATATTGGGTATGTGTACCAGACTTTGGAGCTAAAGGCGGCAAAGAATCCCTTACAATTGGCCGGTTCGGTAGAGCTGAACGATGGTTTGTATGCGGCTTTAGAAGCAGTATTTGGCGAGATGTACTTCTTCGGGCAGTTGTACAAAGATTTGAATATGAAGGTTGCAAAGCATCAGTTTGTGAACCTTGTTAATTTATAAGAATGTCTGTGATAGATGTTCGTTACTTATGCTAGTTTTATATGCGCATTATAAGTGGAGCAAATAAGGGAAAACGCTTTTCCCCCCCCTCGAATACGAAGGCCAGACCGACAACGGATCAGGCGAAAGAGGCTCTTTTTAATATTTTGGAAAATAGCTATTACGATGGTTTTGCGAAACTGAGTGTGTTGGATTTGTTTTCGGGCACTGGTAATATTAGTTTTGAATTTGTATCCCGGGGGTGTTTGGATGTGACTGCGGTGGAAATGGAATCGCCACAAGCATCGTACATTCGGTCGGTGGCAGAAAAGTTGGGTTATGCAACAAAGCTACAAGTTTATAAGATGGATGTGTTTAAGTTCTTGAAAAATCCGGGACTCAAACAATACGATTTTATCTTTGCCGACCCACCGTACACGCTTCCCAACATTCAGGAGCTGCCAGATTTGGTGCTAAACTCCGGAAAACTTACCGAAAAAGGTTTGTTTGTGTTGGAACATGGTGAGAAGAATAGCTTTACGAAACATGCAATTTTCTCGCAATTAAGAAGATACGGAAAAGTTCATTTTAGTTTCTTCGATCCTGAAAAGGAATTGACAACCGATAACGAAAATGATGTGGAAAATGACTTGGAAAAGTAATTTTTAAATATATCTTTGCATCGCTTTAAAGCAATACGGGCGTAGCTCAGTTGGTAGAGCATTGGTCTCCAAAACCAAGTGTCGTGTGTTCGAGCCGCACCGCCCGTGCAAGGCAACCTTCGGGTTGCCTTTTTTTGTTTTGACACGTATGGTTTCCAATTGGTTTTATGAAGGCTGGGCTTGTTTTAATTCCTATTCCGAGAGAAAAATAACAAAAAATAATGAGGAGCGGAAGCTCGACATTTCAATCTGACCCTGCTGCTGGCTATCTGATTGTCGTGCTCGCGTTCGGGGACGAAATCAACAGGAATCCTTCGTTTTTCACTTGAATAGAATCTGCTTACTGCCACCGTATCACACCGCTGTGGACTACCGCTACGATTATGGCTAACAAGATTGTGTTTGTTTTATAAAATACAAAACCACATTTTGGTGCAAAAATCCTACGGACTAAAATGTTTTTAGCCCCAAAGCCCTAAAAATGGCGTTAAGAACGTAAAACTGTTTAGCCTTGTAGCGCACCAAATGGTAGGTAGCTACAATGTTGTAAATCTTTTAGTTAGTTTCAAACGTTGGTGGTGTAAAAAATGCCTTATCGTAGCACAAAGTTACCTTTGGAGAAGCTGTATTTGGCCATTAGCTCGAACTCCTCCTTATGCTATAAGAGAACCAATCCGGACCAGGCTGTGTTTGCTGTTTTTTAGTCCCACGCCGTAGGTTGGCGGGGCAATCACTTTACGTTGGTCTGCGGCCATGTGGCGTAAGTTATCAACAGGCGAAGTGCTTTCGTGAGTAGGTTTAGTTTTGCCAAAACGTGGGAGGGGTTCGCTGCTTTTCGGCCTTTTATTCTGGCTGCGACGTTAATTAGTGCACCGAATTACTCTCCTGACACCGCCTCGCACAATGAATATGCGCCAATTTGGCATCAGCAGTTCACTGTTTTTAGGGCTTGGGGGCTAAGCACATTTGAGGAATTTTTTTTTGTGTGCTATTTCGTTGGGTATTTGTTGGTGGCAAACCGCTACATGGCCGCAGGCCAAGCACTCTGTTTGCCGCGCGAAATTACGGCGTGGGACTGAAAAACAGCAAGTACGGCCTAGCCCGGATCGCGGCAAGTAGCCCACAGCGACGCACTGCAATATCCGTTTGTACTGGGGCTGAATTGAAATACGATGTAGCCAAGTGATGGCGTACCCGTGCGCGAGGACTACAGCCAAGAGCCGGCAGCCGCCCTATTTTTGAAAAGTTTGGCGACCGCTCCAAATCATTATTTTTTGTTTTGCTTTCGGTTTGATTTTTAATGGGTTTGGGGTGGCGTTGTTTGCTGTGTGCTTGTTTTTGGGATTGGGCGATTCGCTAAAAATTGTGTAACTTGAGAGTCCTAAATTTTGTAGGTCATGGATGAATTTCAACATGTTTTGTCGGCTCGGCATTCGGGAAGCGAAAACTTGGTTTCGTTTTATC
>JBDKHP010000173.1:0-15971 GCA_039797645.1 Bacteroidota bacterium | reverse complement strand
CTCTGGCAGTAAAATCAATTCTTTCAATTCGAATGCTTGGTCTAATTCCCACATTGGGAATTCAAACAAGCCCTTCCAAATATCATTTTCCACACGCTGCCTCACAGCAATCTTGTGCTGTGAAAGTAAAATAAAATAGTAAAAAAAACGAGTTCTTACCACTGTTTTTCTTCCCTTAACGGGAAATAATGCTGTATTGCCCGTAGCGTAGCCTGCACACCGATCGGCTAAAGGGCAAATGGAACAACTTGGTTGAGTTGGCGTACAAACCATCGCTCCAAGTTCCATAATAGCTTGGTTGTGCAGTGCGGGTTCGTTGCGATTTAGAAACTCTTGTGCCAATTGCGCAAAAAGTTTTTTTCCTTGGGTGCTATCAATTGGAGAAGCGTTGGCGAAGTATCGCGATAGTACCCTATATACATTTCCATCTACAACAGCATGTGGCAGGCCAAAAGCGAAAGAGGCTATGGCTGCTGCAGTATAATCGCCAATGCCAGGTAACTTACGTATAGAATCATAGTCGCAAGGAAAGACACCCTGATAATCGCGGACAATAACTTGAGCCGCCTTGTGCAAATTACGCGCCCGTGTATAGTATCCAAGCCCTTGCCAAAGCTTGAGAACCTCGTCTGGTTGTGCACGCGCAAGATCGAAAATAGTAGGAAATGCGTCCGTAAAACGCAGGTAATATCCAAGCCCTTGGTTCACACGAGTTTGTTGAAGTATAACTTCCGACAACCAAATAAAAAAAGGGTCAAGGGTGGTGCGCCAAGGCAAATTGCGCTTGTTGTCTGAATACCAAGTAATTAATGAATTTTGAGCGCTCATGTCGGAAAAATAAATTATGCACAAATGTATGAAAATGGTGAAAAATAGTTGGTTATGATTTCGTAAATAAAAGAAAAGACTTATATTTGCACACCCAAAAACGGAAGGTAATTAATTGATAATTAAATAATTTATACAATGACAAAAGCGGATATTGTAAACGATATTTCGAAAAACACCGGTATCGAAAAAGTCGTTGTGCAAAAGACTGTAGAAGCCTTTATGGAAACCATCAAAGGTTCACTTGTTAAAGGCAAAAATGTCTATTTGCGTGGCTTTGGCAGCTTCATCGTTAAGAAACGTGCAGAAAAAACAGCGCGTAACATTTCGAAAAACACTACTATTATTATTCCCGAACACTTCATCCCGTCGTTTAAGCCAGCGAAAACTTTTGTAATAAAAGTAAAGGCTCAACCTCAGAAGTAATTAAGAGTTTTATAGTAGAGAAAATTAGTAGCAACCAATAAAATTAATGGAGATGCCAAGCGGTAAAAAAAGAAAAAGACATAAGATGGCTACGCACAAACGCAAAAAACGCCTTAGAAAAAACAGACACAAAAAGAAGAAATAATTGATGTGTTAAAATCCCGACATTCGTTCGGGATTTTTTTCTTAATTTGCATTCGATTCCAAATTGGGAAACAGTGGCAAGCTAATTGCCAGAAACGTTCTTTGAAAAACTGACTTTAGTAAACTACCAGTCTCTATTGTCTGTTACCAACTATAACAAGGTCTAATTTTTTGTACGCTACGTGCAGAATTTTTAGGAACTAAGTATAGCTGGATTTAACACGAAAATACTAACCTCTTTAATTCAATAACAGTGAACAACGAATTAGTAATCGATGTGGCTCCTAATGAGGTATCCATTGCCTTATTAGAAGATAAACAGTTGGTTGAGTTGAATAGGGAGAAAGGTAGTAATAAATTTTCCGTGGGCGACATCTATCTTGGAAGAGTGCGCAAGATAATGCCCGGTCTTAACGCAGCCTTTGTAGATGTAGGCTACGAACGTGATGCTTTTTTACATTATTTAGATCTTGGACCCCAGTTCCGATCCCTGAGCGAGTACATTGGTATTGCTCTCTCGGGCGAAAGCGTTCCAGTCTTAGACAAATTCAAGTGTTTGCCAGACATTAACAAAAATGGCAAGATTACGGAGGTTCTTAAACAGGGACAAACGATACTTGTACAGGTAGCCAAAGAGCCAATCTCTACCAAAGGCCCGCGTATAAGTTCCGAAATCTCTATTGCGGGGCGAAATATTGTATTGATGCCCTTCTACAACAAGGTCTCCATATCGCAAAAAATTAAATCGCGCGAAGAACGCGATAGACTCAAGAGACTCATCATGAGTATCAAACCAAAGAACTACGGTGTTATTATCCGAACAGTGGCGAAAAATCTTCGCGTGGCCGTACTCGATGCTGAGCTAAAAGAATTAGTAGATAAGTGGGAACGAGCGTTCGAGAGTATTTCCACAGCACAACCACCCAAATTGGTTATTGGCGAACTAAGCCGAACAACTGCCATTTTGCGCGATTTGCTCAACAGCACCTTCCACAACATCTACATCAACGATGTGGACACCTTCAACGAAACACGGCACTATATCACGTCGATTGCCCCTGAACGCGAAGGAATCGTGAAGCTTTACAAGGGACGTGTCCCTGTTTTCGAACAATTCGGAGTCGAAAAACAAATAAAATCGCTCTTTGGTCGTACTGTAACCATTCGCAGTGGTGCCTATCTGATTATTGAACATACAGAAGCGCTCCACGTTATTGATGTGAACAGCGGCAATAGAGCCAAAAAAAACAACGACCAAGAAACCAATGCACTTGAGGTTAATATGATTGCCGCTGAAGAAATTGCGCGCCAACTTAGGTTGCGCGATATGGGCGGAATCATTGTGGTCGATTTCATTGATATGCATTCACAAGAGAACAGACACAAAGTTTTTGAGTACATGAAGCAGTGTATGGCCGCAGATCGTACCAAACACAACATTTTGCCTCTAAGTAAATTTGGCCTAATGCAAATTACACGGCAACGCGTACGTCCCGAGATGACAATCGAAGTGACGGAATCCTGCCCTACTTGCAACGGCACTGGCAAAATCGGTCCTTCTGTTCTTATTGTGGAAGACATCGAAAACCAATTACAGTATCACGTTAAGCACTCGGAAAGTTTTATTATTACCATTAAATTACACCCCTTTGTAGCAGCATACTATACCAAGGGGCTTTTCTCCCGTCAACTCAAGTGGTGGTTTAAATACAAACGCTTCATTAAAGTAAAATCCCTACTCTCAATGGGTGTCACGGAATTCAAATTCGTGGACAAATTAGGTGAACCACTTTAAATAAGAGCTTTGCTGCATAAACCAAATTTCAAAATAGTTCCTCAACTCGGAAAATATTGAAACACCAATTGTTAAAATATTGAAAAAACTGCCACAATTTCTTAAATACATATATAAATATGTAAATATGAGATTGTGCCAGTTTTTTTATTATTCCCATCCGTTGTATCTTTGGCAAACAAACACACCTCCAAAGATCAAAAAAATGAAGAATCGCATAATCTTATTATTCGCATTTCTTAGCCTCACAATTTCCAGCAATATACAGGCGCAACTCATAACCCCAGTACGCTGGACATTCAGCCAAAAGCAAATTTCAGCCACGGAAATCGACCTAATTGCCGATGCGCAAATTTCCCCTAAATGGCATCTGTACGGAATGTACTTCGCGAGCGGAGGCCCCAATCCCACAGTTATAACAATTACCCCACCCAAAGGCATTGAGCTATTGGGCAAAGCCACACAAAGCCCCAAGCCACACGAAGCTATGGACGACGTATTCGGCATCGTAATTCAGACATTCGACAATAAAGCTCGCTTCACACAGCGCATTAAAGTCAGCACAACAACCGACACTAAAATCAACTTCGAAATTGAAGGCCAAGCCTGCCTCGACGACGGTCAATGTGTTCTCACAAGCGACCAACACAGCTTCCTAATCAAAGGAATAAAAACCAGCGAAATACCACAACAACAAAAAGCAGAAACCACCCTGCAACCTGCCGACAGTACCCTAAATGCCAACAATTCAAACGATTCAGTAACAACAGACAGTGCCGCAATTCACGCCGATACACTCCCGAATTCGCCCGAAATTTCTACCCAAATACCCACAAACGAACCAGCATACGATTCACTTTGGAGTCTATTTCTACTCGCATTTGGAGCCGGCCTACTCGCCTTGGTAACGCCCTGCGTATTCCCCATGATACCCATGACCGTCTCTTTCTTCATGAAAGACAAAACCAACCTACGCAAATCGCGATTCGAGGCCAGCGTATTTTCAATCAGCATAATTGCCATTTACACAATAATCGGCACAGCCGTAGCCGTAACCCTAGGCGCAGATTTTGCCAACTGGCTCAGTACCCATTGGCTACCAAACACCTTCTTCTTCCTGATATTCATGTTCTTTGCTGCCTCATTTCTCGGAATGTTCGAGATTGTACTCCCCAGTTGGCTCGTCAATAAAATGGATCAAAAAGCCGACAAAGGCGGAATCACAGGCGCATTTTTCATGGCTTTTACCCTGGTGCTCGTGTCGTTTTCGTGCACAGGCCCCATCGTAGGCACCATCCTCGTAAAATCAGCCACAGGCAATTTTCTCGAACCCATCGTCGGGATGTTCGGTTTTTCACTAGCCTTTGCCCTACCATTCGGTTTCTTTGCATTCTTCCACGAAATACTCGAACGCAACCGTCTCAAATCTGGCGCGTGGCTCAATTCCGTAAAAGTAATACTCGGACTCCTCGAAATCGCCCTGGGACTCAAATTCCTGAGCATCGCCGACCAAACCTATCACTGGGGAATCCTCGACCGCGAAATATACCTCGCCCTATGGATCGTCATTTTCGCCATCATGGGCTTTTACCTCATCGGAAAGCTCAAGTTCGCGCACGATAGCGACTTACCCCACATCACAGTACCCCGATTAGGCTTAGCCATAATCACCTTTAGTTTTGTAGTGTACCTAATTCCCGGAATGTGGGGCGCACCCCTCAAAGCACTTGCCGGATACTTACCCCCACAAACCAGCCTCGATTTCGACCTCAGTGCCACCACCGAAGGCCAAAGTCTACAAAACGCCAAAACCCAACTCTGCGAAAAACCAAAATACGCCGAATACTTTCACAAAATGCCCCACGGACTCGAAGCCTATTACGACATAGACCAAGCCCTCGCCTGTGCACGCAAACAAGACAAACCCATCTTCATAGATTTCACCGGCCACGGATGCGTCAATTGCCGCGAAATGGAAGCCCGCGTGTGGTCCGACCCCCGCGTACTCCAACGCCTACGCGACAATTTCATCATCCTCACACTCTATGTGGACGACAAAACCGAACTTCCCCAAGCCCAATGGCAAACTACCACCGACGGAAAAACCCTCAAAACCATCGGGAAAATAAACGCACATTACCAAATTGCCCAGTACGGCATCAACGCCCAGCCCTACTACATCACCCTCGACAATCAAGCGCAACAGCTCGTAAAACCACAAGCGTACGACCTAAACGCAGCGAATTTTGTCGCATTTCTGGACAATGCCCAAAGCGAATACAACAAGCGCAAGAAATAAAAATCGGCCAAACGGCAGCCATCAAACGCAACCGCCAACCGAACAAAAAAAATAAAAATAAGGATAAGGAGCTGTAACCCAACAATATTTGTAAAGGCGGCTTCCGGCTCTTGGCTGTAGTCCTCGCAACGGGTACAGAGTCACTTGGCCACCCTTGTATTTCAATTTTGCCACAGCACGAACGGCCACTGCCGCTCATGCTGTGGGCTACTTGCCGCGATCCGGGCTAGTTGGAGCCGCTGCACCATCTGCAACGCCGTAGGTACGCCCTGCAAGCACTTTACTTTGGCCGATGGCCATGAAAAATTTAACAACACAAAACACACAACAACCACAATTCCTAAAAAATCCGACATCGCGCTTCACACCAAGCCAACAACCAAGAACCAAGCAAAATACCAGATAATTGTGTAACTTCGGCAAGTAGAACACACAATAAACACCAGCTACAACGCAAATAGAAGAATCACCATGCTCGCAGATTTCAATTGGCTAACATTTCAGTGGGGAATTGTATTGAGGTGGTTGGCCGAAAACTATGCCTATATTCTCATCCCATTCATCAGTGGCGGTGTAGGCTGGTTTACCAATGTAATCGCACTCAAAATGACATTCTTCCCACTCGAATACCGAGGCATTGGCCCCTTCGGTTGGCAAGGCATCATACCATCCCGCGCTCCACAAATGGCCTCTTTGTCCGTAGATCTGATGACAAGCAAGCTCATCGACATCCGCGAAGTCTTCGACAATGTAGATCCGCACGAAGTTTCCCAGATACTACACACCGCACTAAAACGCCTCACCAAACAACTCATCGACGAAATAGTCGATGCCCAATCGCCCATCCCCCAACTCTGGTTTCGGCTACCCGAATCCAGCCGCCAACCCGTGTACGAACGCGCCATGCAACCCATGCCGCAACTCATGGAAGAACTCATAGCCGAATTTAAAACCGAAATTTACGAACTACTGGATCTCAAAGCCTTAGCCATCGACACCTTGGCCGACGACAAAAAACTGATCAACAAAATATTCCTCGAAGTGGGCAAGAAGGAATTCATCTTTATCGAAAACTCAGGATTTCTATTTGGCTTTATTTTCGGTGTCCCACAAATGTTTCTAGCCTATACCTTCAATCCGTGGTGGATGCTCCCCTTAGCAGGAGTTATAGTGGGTTATTTAACAAACTACCTGGCCTTATTCCTGATTTTCAATCCAATACGCGAGCGTAGATTCTTATGGTTGCGTTTCCAAGGACTCTTTGTACAACGGAAGCACGAAGTCTCAAAAAAATACGCCGAAATAATAGCCCAAAACATCCTCACGATCGATGCCCTTTTCGATTACCTTTTGCGCGGCCCACGGCCACAAAGAGTACGTGCCATTGTAAAACACAAAATAGACAGCGCAATTGATGCTTTTGTGGGTAGTCATGCGCTTTTAGTTGCAAAAACCCTCGGTATTCACAAAATTGAAACCATAAAAAACATTGTACACTACCGGCTTATGGAAGAATTGCCTGTCGCCATTCGCGACGCTTTTGCCTACACCGAAACACAATTAGACATCGAACACGTGATTGCCATAAAGATGCAACAACTCAGCGATCTCGAATTTGTGGACTTTCTGCGCCCCGTGTTCCAAGAAGACGAATGGAAATTGGTACTTATTGGCGGCATTCTTGGCGGTCTGGCCGGACTCATACAGTATTTCCTTTTCTTTTAACCAATTGACAAATAAGGGTTAATGTTTAATTATAAATTCCATCTTGCAAGTCGCAATACAATATTGTCGCATTTGTATAATCCAATTTTAGCTAGGCTGTATCTTCAATCTCACACAACGAAATACACAGCAGCAATTCGTCCATACTGAAAACGCATCCGTAGGGCAGGTCTCGTCCGGCTCTGCCTCCCCTCTTGATTCCCCCCAAGCACACTACAACAGGCAATCATGCGACAACAAATACCCCTCCATCGGGGGGGGGATTTGAAGTCGCGTGATTGCTGACTCTCTTTATTTGCTACGGTTTCAATTGGGGAGGCAGAACGCCTACGTATTGGATCGGGCGTCTTGTTCAGATGCGTGGGGGTAAAACACCACATGGCCGTAGGCCAAAGCAAAGAGCTTGCCCAGAGAACCTACGGCGTTACAAACGCTGCTGCCGATCGGTCTAGCCCGGATAGTAGCGGTAGCCCACAGCGGTGTGATGCGGTGTCAGCAATCTGATGCTATTCGATTGAAAAACAAAAGCTTCCAGTTGTTTTCGTACCCGAACGCGAGGACTACAAGCGGATAGCCGGTAGCAGTCGTATATAAGTAATGTTTCGCTCCCGCTCCAAATTCTTTTTTTTATTTTTTTTTCGATCGTTGGGGTTTATTGGGTGCTGTATCTATATATCGCAACGATGGATGATATTAAATGCGATGTTTCTTGTTGGTAGATGCTTGTGGGTTTAATTTCCCGCCACGAATAAAATTATAATTGTTTCGTGGCGGGAACTGTTTGTATAGGGCTAATCGTTTTGAGTTTTGTGTTTTACTTGCGAATTTTGTCTTCGATAGATTTTGTTGTCCAGACTTTGTATTCGCCTTTAGGCCCCGCGTAGATGAGGTATGCTTGCAATTCGGGATGTGCAGCGAGGATAAGCTTGGACTTTTCGATGCCGACAACCATGAAGGCTGTGGCGTAGCCGTCGGCTGTCATGCAATCTGGGGCTAATACGGTAGCACTCAGCAAGCTGTGTTGTACGGGGTATCCGCTCTTGGGGTCGATGGTGTGTGCGTATTTTACGCTATCGACGACGTAAAACTTTCGATAATTGCCCGAGGTGGCCAAGCCAAGATTGCTTATTGAGACAATTGCCTGGAGTTCGTCGCCGGGTAGTGCATTGTCGCGGGGTTGGTCTATGCCGACTGTCCACGGTTTTTGTTCGGAATTTATTCCTTTTGCAAATATTTCGCCGCCCACTTCGATGAGGTAGTTTTGCAGACCTTTGCTTGCAAAAAAATGGGCAAGCACATCGACTGAGTAGCCTTGGGCTATGGCGTTGAAATCGAACATCGTGAGGCTGTCGGTTTTATGTACCAAATTGTTCGCGTCGATTTGTATTTTGTGGTAACCTACGTGGCTTTTTAGGCTGTCGATGAGTGCGGTGGTTATTTTTTCTTTGTTCTTGAAGCCAAAACCCCATGCATTTACCAATGGGGCTACGGTTGGGTCGAAAGCTCCTTCGGATGCATCTGCAATTTCAACCGACTTTTGCCATACCGTTCGGAATAACATATCGGTGCTGTCGGTTTCGTTGCGATTGATGCGCGAAATTAACGATTGTGGCTGGTAGGTAGAGAGCGAATTGTCGAAGGCCTGGAGCAGGGAATCGACCTGTGGTTTGAGGTTTGTGCCTTGTTCGGCTTGGTAGGTAATGTGGTAATATGTGCCTTGGGCTTCGCCTGTAATCTGAATGTACTCCAGATTTTTGTGGCTACATGCTGCGAGGAGCAACAAAAGGCTCATTAGTAATGTCAGGTTTTTCATTGTTTTTTCTGCAAATGTAATGGCTCTTGCGGACTCTCCAAATACAAAAAAAGCGAGCCCTTCGTGGGAACTCGCTTTTTGTATGTTCTGGCTTAGAAAACCAAGACTTAGCGCACTGATGATTACTTTTTCATGAAGAAGAAAGTTCCATTCTGATCTTCGAGTCCGGCAATTTTGCCAAACTGAGGCGATTGTTGGTTGTTGCCTTTTACGGCAGATGTAACGGACTGCACAACTTCGTCGATTGAAAGGCATGAGCTTTCGTTTACTTCGAGTGCTTTTGCAAAGGCTTTGGTAAACTGCGAGTTGTCTGATGCTAATTCGTAGCCAGCTGATGAGAATACTTGGGAGGAGCGGAATTTTGTGGCTTGTGGGTCGTCGCAGGTGCGTTTGCCGCCCAAGGAACGCATGGCTTGGTAAAAACTTGGGCCAGATTCGCAAGCATCGGTAATTACCAAGGTGTGGGTTATGTCGTTGGAGTACGACTGCATCGCAGCTTTGAGGTTGTTGATATTAAAGTACGTGAACTCGTCGTCGCGTTTGGCATCCACAGGAATCCAATAGCCAGTTTCGTTGATAAACTTACCGTGACCCGCATACCAAACAATAAGCGAATTGACGCGGTTGCTGCGTATTAGATCGCGGAGTTCGATGGAAAAGAAACGTTCCATCTGGCGTTTGGTCATGTCTTTTTTGTGGATAGAATTGTGGATCTGGTAGTTTGCTACGGCGTTTTTCATCAGTACGATGTCTTTTGTAGGGCCTTCGAGGCTGGCGAATGTTTCGTAGTTGGAATTGTCGATAAACAGCACCCAGGTTTTACCCATTGGGTTGGTGGACATCATCATGGCTGCATCGCGGTTGATGTTGTAGTTTACTTTGGCGGTATTGCCATATATGTCGGTGATTATTAAGGCAAGTGTGCCTGTGTTTTTGATTGGTATGTTTGCTGTAAACTTTGGATTTTCGGTGCTTGGCGAAAAGCTCGCATTTACGCCGTTGATAGAGATTTGGCGGATATTGCTTTCGTCTTGTGCAATTCCCTCTACATACAATGTGCTGGCATCTGCTTCGAGGTAGATTTCGCCGTTTTCTGATGCAAACGGTGACAGCAAGCGGAGGGTTGGCGGGTTGGCCTCAGTACGTTTGATGGGGTAGTCTATTTTTGCTACATTCTGATATATGTCGGTTGCTTCGAAATGTAGTGTTGTGCCACTTTCTAGCGGAATGCTCACGTTGAACTTACCTTGCTTGAGGGCTAATACGGTACCATTGAGGGTGGCACTAAGGAGCGGACTCTTGTCTTGGAAAGTTCCGGCTACATCGAGTGTGGTCGCTGCGTTGGAGACCGATGCAACGCCTCCGTCAAGTGAAGGGGTGTCGAGTAAAAGTGTGGGTGCGTCTGCCTCGCGGCGTAGTTCGAAGAGTCTGGTGGTGGCCATTCCGAGGAGTTTCTGGTCTTCTGGTCGGGTGATTTTAGCTGCGGCGGCTTCTAACACGGCGTAGTCTCTTTCGGCAGATTTTGTGTCGGATACTTCTTGAAAGCAAGCACCTCTGTGGAAATACGCGTTGTAATTTTCAGGATCGAGGGAGATTACTTTGCCGTAATCGCTTATAGACGACTGGAATTGATTGAACTCTTTGTACACCACGGCGCGGGTAAGAAATGCGCGGATGTTGTTGTTGTCGAGCAGTGTAACGCGCGAAAGATCGTTTATGGCATTGGGGTAATCTAGCTTGAGGCGGTAAATATCGGCCCGAAGGAAGAGGAATTCCTTTTCGTCGGTAAATGCATTGATGGCACGGTCTGCTACTTCCTTGGCGTTGTTGAGCTTTTGTGTGCGAACGAGCATTTGTATGTACGACAGATATGCGTCTTTCGTTTCGTAATTTGCGGCGATCGTTTTTTCGTAATTGATTTTTGCGGCTTCATATTCGTGCAAACTGTCGCAAATAATTGCTTTGGGAAAAGCCAAAGTAGGGTCTTCGGGCTTTAATAGGATCACGGCATCGATTGCTGTTTGTGCTTCGTTATATTTTCCGAGGCGGAAGTAGGCTTTGAATTTAAGTACGTATGCCTCGGCGAGTTTGGACTCCAAGTTGGTTGCTTTTTCGAGGTAAACTACGGCTTCGTCCATTTGGGAATTGGCAAAAAGGTTGCGTCCGGCATCCAGGTACCATTGTTCTTCCTTGGCATCGAGCACGGTAAGTTGTTTGAAATCTGTGGCAGCTTCGGTGTATTTCTTGAGGCTTTCGTAGGCCTTTGCGCGCATTTCGATGGTTTTTCCGTAGTCGGCTTTTAGTGCGAGAGAGGCTGTAAGTGCCACAACGGCAGAGTCGTACTGTGCAGCCTCAAAGAAATCGCGCCCTGTTTTATACAAGCTTTTGTAGCTTTGGGCAAAGGTGATTTGTGTGAGGCAACACAAGAGTATTAAGACAGGGGTGAGTAGTTTGGTTTTCATGTGATCGAATTTTATACTTTTCAGCGTTTGTTTTGTGCGTATGTGTTGTACAAAAATTGTACCTGCTCTGTTTTGATGTTGGTAATATGTACTATTATAAAACGTTCGGGAACAGCTACTTGTTACATATTGTTGAGAAAATAGACGTCCCAAATATATAAAAGCTATTCGAGATTGTGGTTTGTGGTATGGTTGGGACGTGTTTTGTCTTTATAATGGGTGAAACTTTAGGACGTATCATGGCCATAGGCCAAGCATTGGGTTTGCCCAGCGTGATTCCGGCATTACAGATGGTGCTGCGGCTACAACTAGCCCGGATCGCGGCAAGTAGCCCACAGCATGTGTGGAGTGGCCGTTCGTGCTACGGCACGATTGAAAAACTATGTTGGCCAAGTGTTGCCGCACCCGTTGCGAGGACTACAGCCAAGAGCCGGTAGCCGCCTTTACAAATATTGTTGGGCTACAGCTCCTTATCCTTATTTTTTTCTTTTTCTCTCGGGGGGCAAGCAGGTGGATGCCCTTGGCAAAATGCTGCCAAGGGGTCTTAATTATGCCTGATAATTTGCAAAACCACGGGCTATTTCGACAATGAGTTCGGTGGCTTTGAGCATGGATTCGACGACTACGAACTCGTACGGGCCATGGTAATTGTGGCCGCCTGTGAAGAGATTGGGCGTTGGCAAGCCCATATAGGAGAGTCGGGAGCCGTCGGTGCCGCCGCGAATTGGCTTTATTTTGGGTTCGACACCAATGGTAAGCATGGCTTGGTGGGCAATATCGACGATGAAACGAACGGGTTCGACCTTTTCGCGCATGTTGTAATATTGGTCGTTTAGCTCGAGTTTGATGGTTTCTGGGCCGTATTTGTGGTTCATAAATGCGACGGCTTGTTGCAACAACTCTTTCTTTTGTTGGAATAGTGTGGCGTCGTGGTCGCGGATGATGTATTTCATTTCGGTGTGCGCGATGCCTCCGCTGATGCTGCTGAGCATGAAGAAACCTTCGTAGTTTTCGGTGTGTTCGGGGCGTTGCGTGGCAGGCAGTAGGGCGTTGAGTTCCATGGCGAGGTATTGCGAATTTACCATGCTGTTTTTGGCTGTTCCGGGGTGTATGCTGCGGCCTTGGATGCTGATTTTAGCGCCTGCTGCATTGAAGTTTTCGTACTCTAGTTCGCCCTCTTCGCCACCGTCGAGGGTGTAGGCGTATTGTGCTCCAAATTTGGCGACGTCGAAGAGGTCGGCACCTCGGCCTATTTCTTCGTCGGGGGTGAAGCCGATGCGAATTTTGCCGTGTTCGATTTCGGGGTGGGCTTGTAGGTAGGCAATTGCGGTGAGGATTTCGGCAATTCCAGCCTTGTCGTCGGCTCCTAAGAGGGAATGGCCTTTGGTGGTTACGAGGGTCATCCCATGGTAATTGTGCATTACCGGGAAGTCTTTGGGCGACAGTACGATGGGTTCTTTTGCACAGAGTATTACGTCGCCACCATCGTAGTTTTCGGTAAGTTTAGGCTTCACTTTTTCCGACGAAAAATCGGGCGATGTGTCCACGTGGGCAATAAACCCAATTACGGGTACAGCTTCTTTGGTCGCAGGGAGTGTCGCCATAAGGTAGCCGTTGGTGTCGAGGCTAATTTCGGCGAGTCCCATTTGGCGCAACTCGCTGTGTAGTAGGTTTATGAGATCCCACTGTTTGGCTGTGCTGGGGCAGGTGGCGCTGTTGTCGTCGCTCTGGGTGTCTATTTGTACGTAACGCAAAAAGCGCTCGAGTAGGGCTTCTTTCATGGTTTTGAATGTATTGGTTTGCTTCTTTTTATGGTTTAGTTTATTTCGAATGTGAGATTCTCTACTTTTGAAAGCAAGGCCGATATTTGCCCAACCATACCCCTGCGAACGATGAGTTGCATGCTACAACGTAATTCGTACACAGGGGCTTGCATACGGAGGTCGTGGTCTTTTACGATGCGCATTACGTCGTTCATGGCGAGGTAGTCGAAATCGAGTGTAAGCACATCATCTACCGTACGTTCTACAATTTCGGCATTGGTAAAAGCGTCGGCAGTTGCGGTTTTGTAGGCTTGCACCAAACCTCCGACGCCAAGCTTAACACCTCCAAAATATCGGACAACCACTACAACAACATTTGTCAGTTCTTTGGAGCGAATTTGTCCCAAAATGGGTAAGCCTGCCGAGCCTGAAGGTTCGCCGTCGTCGTTAGACCGAAAGTGGGTGAGCTCGTGCCCAAGACGCCATGCGTAACAATGGTGGCGGGCGTCGTAGTATTTTTTACGAATTACGGCCAAGTGTTCAGCTATTTCGTCTTCGGTAGAAACGGGGTATGCGAAGGCAATAAATTTGCTGCCTTTCTCTTTGTAGAGTCCTTCGGACGCTGCTGCTATTGTAAAGTAAATATCTTCCACAGTCCAAAAATACTCAAAAAAAAACCGAACGTTCAAACAAAGTTTCAGTAGAGTTGGGCGGCGTAAAACTTGCAGAGAACCAAGTAATTCCAGTTGTAATAAAATATTGGAAGTTGGGCGGAGAAGTTTTTTTTGAGTCTGCCGACAAAAAATTGTGAACCATTTTCAGTTTTAATTATACCTTTGCCACGCATTTGGTTCGAAGGTTTTGCGCAAGTAAAATCTCGATTAAAATGGGAATAGTCGTGTAAATCGACAACAGTACCCGCTGCTGTAATTTCCGTAAAAATCGGATACAAACGCCACTGCTTCGCAAGAAGTGGGAAGGCAATCCGAGGGGAATGAGTCAGAAGACCTGCCACAATGTCTAGTATCTTAAAGCTTCCGGGATAGAAGCTGGAGATGAAATTCTACTATGGATTTTCATGTTCGGTTCTCACGGTATGCGTTAAGCTAAAGTGCAGATTATTATATACATAAATACCGTAACATGAAAAAGTTTCATCTTTATTTCTTCGCCATTTTAGGCATGATGTTGAGTGTCGCGTCTTGTACCAAAGACGACGAAACTGTAACCACAAAGACAATCGATTTCGAAAGCGTTCTTCTTGGTGCGCAAGGCTTTTGGAACGGGGCTGATGGCTCGGGCAAATTCACAACTGATGGCGCTACATTCCTTAATTCATACACTGCAAGTACATTTGGCGACTATTGGGGCGGTTTTGCTTGTAGCAACAAAGGCGATATAACCACCCCAGGTTATACAAATCAGTACAGTAGCGCGGCAGGTACAGGAGCAGCAAACTCATCGCAATTCGGGCTTAGCTACGGCGGTTCTACAATCACATTTCCAAAAGCTGTAACACTACAGTACGCCGCATTCGTAAACTCCACCTACGCACTTATCGAAATGAAAATGGGCGGATTTGGAAAAAAATTCGGTGGTGCAACAGGCAACGACGAAGACTGGTTCAAACTCACCATTAAAGGCTACGCAACAGAAGGCGGTACACCCACAACATTGGATATTTACTTAGCCGACTACCGTTTTGCCGACAACACCAACGATTACATCATCAACCAATGGACAAGCTTCGACCTAAGCAGCCTTGGTTCGGTCGTAAAAGTAGAATTCTCTTACAGTTCGTCCGACAATACGGGGGAGTGGTCTAACACACCAAGCTACGTCTGTATCGACAACATCGTATATTCCGAATAATCCCAAACAATTCCTTACGACATATAGCTGTTTGCAAACCACCGTTTGCAAACAGTACTACCACCACATACATTAGAAATGAACGCAATCAAAATCACAGTAGTATTTTTCATTCTTGCCGTAAGCTTCACCGCCTGCGACAAAAACGAACCCGCCGAAACCATAACCGATATTAAGCCAAGGCCAATCACTGAAACCAGCAGTCCGTACGTATCGCAAGTATTCGAGTACGCACCCGCTCCGGGTCAGTTTGTAAACAGCAGCATCGGCACCAGTGTTGCCGCCCAGAGCATTATCGGCAAAAAAGGCCTCGTAACCCTAGGTGGTTTCGGTGGGTATATCGTTACAGGTTTCGACCACAGCATCATGAACACTGCCGACGCCGACTTTATCGTCTATGGAAACGCCTTCAACGGAAGTTCCGAACCCGGAATCGTAGCCGTTTCGGTCGATAGTAACCAAAATGGAATGCCCGACGACCCATGGTATGAGCTCCGTGGCGAAGACCACAACAACCCGCTCACCCTGCCCGTGTACCAGATAAGCTACCAATATGCCGAAGCCGGACAAAATGTTGGCTGGGCCGACAACCAGCAAAAAACAGGATACGTATATGCAAACACTTATCATACACAGAATTACTACCCCGAGTCGGCCAACAAACTACCCATTAGCCGCACAGGCACACGCTTGCCCGACAATATTACCCTCGTGGGCACAATCTACCGAGGCAACAGCCTAGGCAAAGGTTACGCCGACAATTACAGCGCCGAATACAGCACCTACCAAGGCAACACCTTCGACATTTCCAACGCCGTCGATGCCCAGGGCAATAGCGTAACCC
>JBDKHP010000172.1:0-2976 GCA_039797645.1 Bacteroidota bacterium | reverse complement strand
GATAATTGCTGATAGAGTTGTGGGTTGGAGTGTAGCCTTTGTTGTCTGAAAGTACGGCAAAAATTACTTGTTCATCTTTAAAAAACTCGTCTTCAATGAGCAGAATTAGATTGTCGAGATAGGTATCTAAACCCGTAACATAGTGATACTGATTCAATTTAGACAATTCGTCGGCACTCAAGGCACCATAGCGACGCAATACGTGGTTGGGTATCGGAATTAGCACCAGACTGTCGTTGAAGAGCTGTTCGCGGGTGTATATTTTGTTATCGACTAAGTGATCGAGTGTTACACTCATTATTTTTGCGCCTGTTTGGGCAGCTGCAATACCTTTTCGGAAAATGGTATTCCGCATCTGTTCAGACCGATCTTCGACCAAGTAGATTGTGAAGAGTGTTATGACAAAGCCTAGAACTAATATCAGGACTACCGACACACGAACTGATAATTTTTTAAACATAACAGACTTATTATAGATATATCGGTTGTTTTGCAAAGAATATACCACGAATTAAGGAACTCGGAAAAAGCCTCCCAATCCATACAAATATCCTCATTTTAAAAATACACAGCACCCAACTACCAGTATCTGGTGCATCGGGTGCTGTGCCAAGGGGTAAAATAACGAATGTTTAATTCCCCAATTCAGACAAGAATTTTATACGCATCAGCCGTATTTCATCTTCGGTAATATCTTCGTTGGCAAATTCGGTAAGTGCAAGCTCTACCGATTCGCTTTCAGCTTCATGGAAATAATCGAAAAGAGCATCTTGATGTTCTTCGTCTATCGTTTCCTGTATATAATAGTCTATATTGATGCGCGTTCCTGAATTTACAATTGCTTCAATCTCAGTAAGTAACTCAGACATAGACATATCTTTGGCCGAAGCTATATCGTCCAGCATCAGTTTTCGGTCGATACTTTGAATGAAATATACTTTGTTGGTCGATTTATTTACAACCGATTTCACAATCATATCCTGTGGCCTATCTATATTATTCTCTGTCACATAGTCTGCAATGAGTTTAATAAAATCAGCACCATACTTTTTTGCTTTTCCTGTACCAACCCCAATAATGTTCGTAAGTTCGTCCATCGTAATAGGATACTGTATCGACATATCTTCGAGTGAAGGATCCTGAAAGATTACAAATGGAGGAATACTTTTCTTCTTGGCCGTTTTTTTTCGTAAGTCTTTCAAAAGCCCAAACAATACCGGATCAGCAGAACTCGAACCACCTTGTTGCGAAGCACCTTCATCGTCTTCGTCTTCGTATATATGGTTTTTCACCAATTGCAAAGGGTAAGGATCTAGCAAATAATCTCGCCCTTTGGGGGTAAGCTTCACTACTCCATAATTTTCTATCTCTTTGGCAATGAGCTTCTCTACAAGAGCCTGACGCAACACAGCCAACCACAACTTCTCATCGTGTTCGTCGCCTGCACCATAACTCTCTAATTCGTCGTGGCCATACGATTTAATAACCGAATCCGATTTCCCACTCAGTATTTTCGTAATATGTTCTGCTTTGAATTTCTCTTTTACTTCAACAATACATTTTAAGGCCAGCAGAATAAACTCCTGACCCTCAAAACGTTCTTTCGGATTGAGGCAGTTGTCGCAATTCTCGCAAGGCTCGTGCAGCTCTTCCCCAAAATAGTTGAGCAACATCTTAGGCCTACAAAGTGCAGATTCGGCATAAGCAACCGTTTCGAGCAGCAGTTGTTTGCCTATTTCTTGTTCGGCCACAGGTTTACCCTGCATAAACTTCTCTAGCTTCTGAATATCTTTGTAACTATAGAAGGCAATACAACGGCCTTCGCCCCCATCGCGCCCCGCACGGCCTGTCTCTTGGTAATATCCCTCTAAGCTTTTGGGCATGTCATAGTGTATCACAAAACGCACATCGGGTTTATCAATTCCCATCCCGAAAGCGATAGTCGCCACAATTACCTCCACTTCTTCCATCAAGAATTTATCCTGATTTCCAGCTCTTGTGGCAGAATCCATACCTGCATGGTAAGCAAGTGCATGAATCCCATTCACTACCAAACTCTCGGTAAGTTCTTCTACTTTCTTACGACTGAGGCAGTATATAATACCCGATTTATTGGGGTTGTCCTTAATTATACGAATTATTTGTTTGGTGATATTCGACTTAGGCCGCACCTCGTAATACAGATTGTGCCGAAAGAAAGAATCCTTATAAACCTCAGCACCCAACATCCCCAAGTTCTTCATAATATCGTGCTGAACTTTTGGCGTAGCTGTAGCCGTAAGGGCAATAATTGGTGCACGAGAAATCTCTTCTATAATAGGTCGTATGCGCCGATATTCAGGCCGGAAGTCGTGTCCCCATTCAGAAATACAATGCGCTTCGTCTATTGCATAAAACGAAATAGGAATCTGCCGCAGAAAATCTACATTCTCTTGTTTGGTAAGCGACTCGGGTGCCACATACAACAATTTGGTTTTGCCCGAAAGAATATCCGATTTCACCGTAAGAATCTGATTCTTATTGAGCGACGAATTAAGGAAATGCGCAATACCATCTTCAGTACTAAAACCACGCATAGCATCCACCTGATTCTTCATCAGGGCAATAAGCGGCGAAATAACAATCGCTGTTCCTGGATACATTAGCGCTGGCAACTGATAGCAAAGCGACTTACCACCGCCCGTAGGCATTAATACAAAAGTATCTTGTCCGTTTAGTAAATTCTCAATTATTGTCTTCTGCTGTCCTTTGAAATGGTCGAAACCAAAGTATTGCTTCAGATATGCCTCGAGGCTTTTTGTGCTTTCTATTTCTTTCATTGGTTACATATAGTTCTTGAAGCTACAAAACTCGTTTTGGGATCTTCTCACGCTATCAAAATTAAAAACTAAATACCGATAACACAACAAGCCAAGCTAAAAAACAGCGCTGACATTCACCAATCTTGCCGGATACCTTACCTTGTGTTTTGTAAAA
>JBDKHP010000171.1:0-3155 GCA_039797645.1 Bacteroidota bacterium | reverse complement strand
GGTTTTACGACCAAAAAAAGGGGCTGGGGGCTGGGTTTGTCGCTAACCAAACGCATCGTAGAGGAGTATCACGACGGGAAGATTTTTGTGAAGATTTCGGTGCCGTCTCGTGGTACAACGTTTAGAATTTTGATGCCAGCGAAGTATCCTACGGGTAATATATTGTAAATGAGAGATAAAAGAATTTGCCAGATTTGCAAATAAACAAGAAGTAAAGTTTTTTGAGTTAATATATTTATTCTTACCTTTGCGCCTGCATAAATTCAGGCAAAGGTGAACAAGCTAAACCAATATGACATTGCTTTCGTAGAACTCACACCAGGGAGCTATGAGATTGATTTTGATCTGACGCAACTGTTATTTGAAGAGTATGACTCTCAGAGCCAAGGTATCTATGGTGGAACTGGCGCAGTACATGTATTGCTGGAAAAAGGCATCGGTGGAATGCAGCTTAAGTTCCATATTGATGCACAGATAGAGGTTGAGTGTGATGTTTGCTTGGACACATTTTTGTATCATGTGGATCATCGGGAAGAACTGACGGTTCGGTTTGCCGAGGAGAGCGACGACCAGCAGGGTGAAATTATTCTGTTGAGCGTGCATGAGGATGTACTGAATGTGTCGCAGTTTATCTATGAGTACATTAATTACGGACTTCCGTTTAGGCGTATTCACCCCAAGGTGGCGAAAGGCGTTTCGGGTTGCAACCCAGAAATGTTGGAGAAGATAAGTCAGCATTTGGTAAGCGATGAAGAAACAGCGAACGACCCACGCTGGGATGCGCTAAGGAAGTTGGGCGAAAACTAAAAATAATACATAAAACGAAGAAACAATGGCACATCCAAAGAGTAGGATCTCTAAATCGAGAAGAGACAAAAGACGGACTCACGACAAAGCCGTAGCTCCAACTTTGGCCGTATGCAGCAACTGCGGCTCGACACACGAACTACACAGAATTTGCGGCGAGTGTGGACACTATCGCGGTAAGTTGGTGATGGAGAAAAAAGAGAACTAGACTCGTACCCGAATAGACACCCCAGCGTGCAATATACCAATGCTCACCGGGGTGTTTTTTTATGCAAAAAACTCTCGTCTGTTAGAAACGAAATATCGACTCATATTTGTGTAATATTGCAGCTGGGTACTTGGGAGCCATTGTAGATATTTTCGATAATTAATTTATTAGTTTATAGCACGTTAAGCTATAGTATTAGATTATGAGTCGAGTATTGAAATTGCATTTTTTGAGTACTCTAAAAAAAAATTGTAGTTTTGATTTTTACTACAAGCGCAAGTAACAAACGTAAATTAGAAAATACGAACATGAGAATTGGTTTAGACATCATGGGAGGAGATTTTGCTCCACAGGCAACTGTACAGGGTGCGATACTCGCCTCGAAGGAGTTGGCAGACGGTGCAAAGATTGTGCTCTTTGGCGATGAGAAAGTAGCCCGCGAAATCATTGCGGCACAGAATGCAGATCCGGAAGCCTTCGAGTTTGTGAACACAAGCCAAGTGATAGAGATGGGCGATCACCCAGCAAAGGCATTTGCACAGAAAACAGATTCGAGTTTGGCTGTTGGATTTCAGATGTTGAGTGCGGGGAAAATTGATGGTCTAGCCAGTGCCGGTAATACTGGGGCTATGCTTGTGGGTACAATGTTTACAATTAAAACAATGCCAGGGGTAATACGTCCGTGTATTGCGGCACCGATTCCGAATAAATCTGAAATCCCGACGCTTTTGCTGGATGTAGGACTAAACCCTGATGCTAAACCAGAGGTTTTATACCAGTATGCAATATTTGGTTCATTGTACGCCCAACATGTATATGGGATTAATACTCCGAAGGTTGCGTTGTTAAACTTGGGTTCGGAACGCGACAAGGGTAATTTGGTAGCTAAAGCGACTTACGATTTAATGGAGAATAGCCAAGATTTCAATTTTATTGGAAACGTAGAAGGCAATGACTTGTTTTATAGTACAAAAGCGGATGTTGTAGTATGCGACGGTTTTGTGGGGAATGTGGTTTTGAAGGCTGGTGAGGCATTTTATAAACTCACCCGCAAACGCGGAATTTCAGACGAACATTTCGAGAAATTTAACTTCGAGAATGTGGGTGGCACACCTATTATGGGTGTAAATTCTACGGTTATTATTGGCCATGGAATATCTAATGAGAAAGCAATTAAAAATATGGTCTTACAAACCCAACGGGTAATAGAAGCAAAATTACCTGAAAAGTTTAAAGAAATCATCAAATAATGACAAAACTACACGCAGCCATTACGGCCATTCATGGGTATGTACCCGATTACATACTCACCAATGAGGAACTCGAAAAAATGATTGATACGACCGACGAGTGGATAACCTCACGTACGGGTATCAAAGAGCGCCACATTTTGCGCGAAGAAGGAAAAGCAACGTCTGACATGGCTGCACAGGCAGTATTGGGGCTGTTGGAAAAAAGTGGTACAAATGCGGAAGATATAGACCTGCTAATTTGTGCAACGGTGACACCAGATATGGTTTTTCCGGCTACAGCCAATTTAATTTGCGACAAAGTGGGTGCAAAGAACGCATGGGGCTATGATTTGGCTGCGGCTTGTTCGGGTTTTTTATTCGGTTTACAAACTGGTGCATCGTTCATAGAAACAGGCAAATATAAGAAGGTAATCGTTGTAGGTGCCGATAAAATGAGTAGTATTGTTGACTACACCGACCGGGCTACCTGTATTATTTTTGGTGACGGTGCGGGTGCTGTTTTACTCGAAGCAAGTAACGAAACTGAAGGTGTATTAGACGCGGTACTAGGGAGTGATGGTTCTGGAAAAACTTATCTGAACCTGAAGGCTGGCGGTTCGTTGAAACCAGCATCGGCAGAGACGATTGCCGCGAAAGAACATTTTCTGTACCAAGAGGGTCAGGCTGTATTCAAATTTGCGGTAACAAAAATGGCAGATGCTGCTGAAGATGTAATGAAACGCAACAACTTAACGGGTGATGATATTGCCTTTTTGGTACCTCACCAGGCAAACAAGCGTATTATTGATGCCACAGCCCGGCGTTGTGGTATTGCTGAAGATAAGGTGATGCTTAATATTCAGAAATACGGCAATACAACGGCTGCAACAATCCCACTTTGTTTGTGG
>JBDKHP010000170.1:0-2850 GCA_039797645.1 Bacteroidota bacterium | reverse complement strand
GGTGTTGGGCGAGGAGTACTCTACCACAACCACTTCCGCATCGTCGCTGGCTGCGGTGAAGCCAAATTTCTGAGCTGCAATCGCTTCGTTGAAAAAAGCAAGCCAATATTTGGGGGAAATTACCAAGTTCAAGAAGCCTTTTACTACATTAAAATCTTCGATTTCAGCCACATTTTCGGTGAGGTAATTTCCGATGTCGGTAGCTGTATCTTCGGGTTTCTTTTTGCTGATTCGCAACAATGGAAACACCACACAAGTATAATCACCTACAAACTCTTTGTGAGTTTTTTCCATCTGAAAATTGGCAGCATCAACCTGCTGACCATAAAGCGCTTCTACCGCTTCTACCACTTTCCCTTTGAGCACTTGCTCTATGTTGGCTAACGACATTCTTCACAATTTTGATAAATACATCTACTGTTTTCTGCCTTTCGGCGTAAAACGTACAAAGATACCAATTTTATTGGAAACTCTCTAATATGTCAGTGTTCTAAAATGTCACTATAAGTTGTTTGTTTACAGATGTTTGTGAATTATTAGACCACAATTTTTAGTCCATCGTAGGCCAAGGTAATATTCGGAGGCAAGATTGCTTGCACCTCTGCATAAGCTCCCAACTGATGGCTGGCATGAATCAAATAGCCACGTTCGGGTTGCCACTTTTCGAGTAGTGCGAGCGATTCGGGCATCGAGAAATGCGAAATATGTGTTGTTTGTCGCAAGGCTGTTATTACGATAACCTTTGCGCCCTTTATCTTTTCCTGTTCAGTTTCACTGATGTAATTCATATCGGTTAGGTACACAAAATCACCGATTCTGAAGCCTTGCACCGTAAGCTTATGGTGTAGTCCCTCAATGGGGATAACTGAAATTCCTTCAGCTACAAATGGCTGATTTTCAATTTCAATCACAGCAATCTCTGGCACGCCAGGGTACTTAAAATCTGCAAACGCATAATGAAACTCATTTTCGAGCGATTTTCGCACCCTATCGTTGCAATACACATTCATATCTCGCTGTTGGAAATAATTGAAAGCCCGCACGTCGTCTAAGCCACCCACATGGTCTTTATGTTCGTGCGTAAACAAAATCCCATCGAGCTGCGTCACATTTTCGCGAAGCATTTGCTGTCGGAAATCAGGGCCACTGTCAATAACGAGCACTTTGCCCTGTGTTTCAATCATTACAGACGTTCGCAATCTTTTGTCGCGTGCATCGTCGGATAAGCACACCGCACATTTACACGCAATAACAGGCACTCCTTGAGAAGTTCCTGTTCCTAGAAACGTAATTTTCAGAGAATTAGGCATACAACGATGGTTAAATTGCAAGAAGTAAAGATCATTTTTTTCGGCCAAACTCCCAAAAGATTTTAACTTTGCAGATTCACACGAAGTACTAACACACTGGCTTATTGCCACATAACACATTTTACCGATGGCTGCATTGTACCTTATCCCCAATACCTTGGGCGAATCCGAACTCGACAAGATTCTGCCCACTGCCAACACCCAAATCATCCGCGACATCAAGCATTTTATTGTCGAAGACATTCGCAACACCCGCCGCTTCCTCAAAAAGAACGACCGCAACATCGACATCGACACCTTGCAGTTCTACGAACTCAACAAGCACTCCGACCCGCGCATCATTGGCGAATACCTCGCACCCATCAAGCAAGGGATGGACGTCGGCATTATTTCAGAAGCAGGCTGCCCCGGCGTTGCCGATCCAGGCGCCGATGTCGTTCGTATAGCACACCAATTAGGCATCGAAGTGCGTCCGTTGGTAGGGCCGTCGTCCATTATTTTGGCCATGATGGCCTCCGGACTCAATGGGCAAAATTTTGCTTTTGTGGGTTACATTCCCATTCAGAAACAAGAGCGCATAAAGCGTCTCAAGGATTTAGAAGCCAGAGCAATAGCCGAAAAACAAACCCAACTATTCATTGAAACTCCCTACCGAAACACTGCACTTTTCGACGATATTTTGGCCAGTTGTCGCCCGGAAACCCTCGTATGTGTAGCTCGTGGACTCACCACCGCCGACGAGTTCGTACGCACCATGCCCGTGTCTAAGTGGCGCAACAAAAAACCAGTATTCGACAAGCAGCCTACCATATTTCTAATCGGGGTATGACTAGAGCACACGCGCATACTCAACCCTTTGTAGATTGGTACTTATCTCAAAAACAAATACTTACTGAATTTAAACCCAAAACAGCCGACGCTGAGTCTTTACACAGACTCCGTGTCGCGCTGAAAAAGATACGCGCCTGGGATCAGTTTATTTGCCACACAACGCACAACAAAACAGGCATTGTCAGTACATTTTCTCAGATTAAAGTCATATTCAAGGCCAGCGGTCGCGTACGCGATTTATTGGTCGTGCTAGATTTGTTGCAACGCTACGAAACCACCAACGAGCTAGATTATCCCCGTTTTCGTAGCTATTTAGGAAAAAAAATACAGCAAAATTCCGAAAAATTCACCTCGGAATACTCAAAAAAATTCTGCAAAAAACTCGACGAACTTGAATTCTGTATTTTCGACAACATCAGACTTGCTGCCGACGAATTTACCGAAGAAAAGCTCTCCGAATTTTTCCGCGCATCGCTCCAAAAGCTTTATACGCAGTCTCGAAAAGTTAAGAAAACCATAGATTTACATGAGTTTCGTAAGCATTTCAAAACCCAACTTTACATCCTCGAAATAATCCGCACACGTTACCCCGATTTCCACACCCAACTCTCCGAAACAACGTTCGAGACACAGGCCAACGAAATCGGATTGTGGTACGACAAAGAAATGCTCCTCCAACTCCTTGAGCGTTACTTCAAAAAATACCCCA
>JBDKHP010000169.1:0-5328 GCA_039797645.1 Bacteroidota bacterium | reverse complement strand
TTGATTGAAATACACGGGTGCCCAAGTGATTTCGTTCCCGTTTGCGAGGACTACAAGCGGATAGCCGGCAGCGGGGCTTATTTGAAAAGTTTGGCTCCCGCTCCAAATCCTAATTCTTGTTTTTTTTATTTTTTTTGTGTGGATTAAGGGCGGTTATAGCGTGGTGTTTGAGGCGATTATTGCTGGTTTTGTGCGTATTGTACCTTGATTGGCGGGCTGTTTTCTCTGTGTTTGGGCCATAAATCGATCTCGTAATACGCCAAAGCTTTGTCTTAAATTTGTTTCTGCCAACAAAACGGTGGTTTAACACGTTAAAAGCATCGGCACGTTGTTCAGGAATAAATTTTGCATAAAATAGGATTCATATGAAGGATGCACTTGCACATTTTAGTATGTTGGCTCTTTTTCTGCTACACACCCAAAGCATACTAAAAGCACAAGCTGATCCCGATATTCGAGAACTTGCGCATCTGCAAGCGATGCAAACGCGGAATTATTCGGAGCTTGCCTTTGTGGAACGGCAACAACTGGAAAACAAGATTTTGCACTGGTTGGTGAAAATGGTGCAGCTCAAAGCTGCGGATACCTACCTTATTTTGCCTGAGTCTTATTTGCAGATTCCGAGTGCACTTATTTATCAGACTTCAGAACCGGACGAGATAAACTGTGTTCCGAATGCTGATGTGGATTACATACCGGATACTGATCTATTCTATGCGGTGTATTACCAATATTACAGATACTTACTTCGCTTTGGTGCTAACACGCCGCTACCCGAACTTGTTTTTGGAATTCTTGCGCACGAAACGAATTTCTTGTGGGTGCTTGGTGACAATGGAGAATCTATTGGGCCTTGCCAGCTTCATGTTCAAACGGCTAAGTGGTTGTATCGTAATGAGTTTAAAGAACTTTTTTCGAAGTTTTTTTATTTTGATCGAAATGGTAAACACCATTTTTATACGCAAGAATCGATGGTTGCGTTTGTGTTCGAGTTTTTGCTTCAGGTAAAGGGTTACAGGCAAGGTAGGGAACAGGCGGCGATTGCTGCCTATAATGGTTGCGAAATTGCTGCGCCTTATACGCAGGCGGTGATTTATAACACGATGAATTACCTTGCCTACAATGTTGCCGCAGATTTGCTACAATCTAAGGCTGTGCCTAGCAGTAGCGATATAAGGAAAGCTTTGCTTACTAAATTACGCAAGCATTTGAGTCTATTTGCAAACTCGGATATTAATTTTAACGAGATTGCGAATAATTATACTGAGTATGTTGAATCACAAATTGGGAGAAGTAACAACTTGAGCAACGGTCTGAATTCGGAATTGCAAATGGTGAACATTGGTAGGAGTAGGGGTTGTGTATTTGCACCCAAGGCGCAGACTGGGCATCCGTATATTATAAAAAGTGAAAATATACTCTTGTTTAGTTATTTTCGTGAGAATACTGATACCGTTATTTTTTTTCACAATGCTCTGCAAACCAAACTCTTGAATTTGAAACCGACTTATACCGACATTGAAATCGATAGCAATTTTATCTATCTCTATTACGACAAAGTTGAAGGGGCAAATTTGCGCCGTTATTTCATTCGTACGGTACAGGAGTACAAAGCGGTAGCCAATACCGAAACAATTCAGTGCAGTAAAATTTCGGGAAAGATTTATATCGTGCCAGGTATGCCGGTGTACAATCAGGTAGTAAGCCCCCAAACAAGGCAGAGCTTTTTTATCAGTTCGGGTCAATTAGATCCAGCGATTCGGCGTATTCGCAAAAGTAGTCTGTTTGATGAGGTTAAATGACAAGCTCGTTGTATTCAATTTCTCGAAACGGACTTAAAAAGTTAGTTTTGCGATTCAATAGAAACCAACCAGATTCGTAGTGGCCAACGATTATTTTCAGTTCAAACAATTTCGTGTGGTTCAAAACCTCACAGCTATGAAGGTAGGTACAGATGGTGTATTGTTGGGCGCGTGGGCCAAACATCCTGAACCAAAGCATATTTTGGATATTGGCACTGGCACAGGGCTAATTGCTCTTATGTTAGCACAGCGGTTTGTCCATGCGATGATCGAAGCGGTAGAAATCGATTCTGAGGCTTCTACACAAGCACGGGAAAATTTCCTTGCTTCCCCTTGGGCCGAGCGGCTAAGGGTGCATAATCTGGATTTTAGCGACTATGCAAGTACCGAATCCACGAAGTTTGATTTAATTGTAAGTAATCCGCCATTTTTTACGAACTCGCTCAAGGCCAACGATGCCCAACGAAACCTTGCACGCCACGACGAGAGCTTACCCCTACATACACTTATTGGTACGGTGGCGAGCTTGCTGAGCAAACAGGGACAACTTGCGCTGGTGTTACCAACAGATAGGTTGCAAGAAGCTACTGAATTTGCACAGAAAGAATCGCTCTTCGCAAGCGAAATTGTACATATTCGGAGCGTTCTTCACAAACCATCGAAACGGTGTTTGGTAAAATTCTGTCCGCAAGCAACTCACACTGAATTTGCTGAACTCGTAATTGAAACAAAAGGCCGACACCAATATTCTGCTGAATATCTGGAATTACTCAAGGATTATTTTCTGGCTTTCTGAGCAGCTTCGCGGGCAGTTCCGAAGGTTCATCTTGTGTCGCGGCGCATTTCGTAGAGCAAAGCAAAGCCCAATATAATGGTGCTTGCGTAACCTAAGGTGCTCACAATGGGCATTCCCAATAACTGATACATTGCATCTTTTGGGGCTAGTAAGGCTATAGATGAGCCTACCGCCAAACCAAAAATCATAATCGCCAGCACCAATTTATTTGCGACATGGTTGGCTGTTTTATGGAATACCTCCAAGCCTAATACTTCGGTTTGGGTTTTGAATTCGCCGCGTCGCAATTGTTTGATAATATTTTTCAGATCTATCGGCGAGCTATATAGCAACGATACAATCTGCGACATAGAGTGCCGAAATTCGTTCTTTAAATTACTTGCCGAAAACTGTTCGCCTATGAGTTCCTCGCCAAATGGGCGCAGATACGTCATGGTGTCAAATTTAGGGTGCAATACTTGTCCGATGCCTTCAATAATTGCCAATGCTCTAAGTAGCAAAAAGATAGAACCTGGAAGTTGTAATTTATATTTGTAAATAATTTGCTGCAAACGTCCTGTAAATTCGGCAATGCCCATTGCATCGACATTAACGACCACAAAATCTTCGATAAGTTCTTCTATGTCTGTCTCGAATCTGCGTTGGCTTTTTATGGAATGTTGCGAAGCGAGTCGGCGCAGATTGGTGGCCATTGCTCGCGCATCTCGCTGCCCCATACTGAGAATAATGCCAGCAAATATGAATCGCTGCCGTCGGCTCAACCTACCTACCATTCCAAAATCGATGAGTACAATTTGGCCATTTGGGCGCACCAATACATTTCCGGGGTGTGGGTCGGCATGGAATATTCCGTGTCGAAACATTTGGCGCAAGTAAATACCAACCCCACGTTCGGCGATGGTCTGTGGCGACAAGTCCCAACGTTTGAGCTGCTGTATGTCAGTTATTTTACAACCACTCACAAACTCAATTACCAGTATTTTTTTTGTCGAAAACTCGCGATGTGCTTTGGGAATATAGAGTGACGTATCGTCGCCATAGAGCAAGCGGAATTGTTCAATATTCCGCGCTTCTTGGGTATAGTCTAGCTCTTTCAGAATCGACTCACGGAAGGTCTCCACAATCTCTAACGGATTCAAAACCCCGTGATTTTCAAAATATTGTGCCGTAAGCGACACCACCTGATGCAACAGTGCTAAATCCGAAATTACCTTATCTTTAATATTCGGACGTTGCACTTTAATAACGACATCTGTGCCGTCCAACAGACGTGCGCGGTGCACTTGGCCTATCGAAGCGGAGCCCAAACACGGTTTGTCGAAAAACATAAAAACTTCAGACCAGGGGCGCCCCAGTTCCTCATCGACAATACTTTGGGCTATTTTGTAGGAGAAAGGCGCAACTTCGTTTTGCAATTTCTCGAACTCCCGCAAAAGTAAGTTAGGTAGTACGTCTGGCCTATTGCTGAGTACCTGTGCAAATTTTATGAACGTAGGGCCAAGCTCTTCTATCACGAGTCGAATCCGAACCCACACGCCTAGCTCCTCAATAAACGGATCGCTCTTTCTGATCCGGATTCGTCCTTGTGGAGTTAGAAACGTATTCAGCCCCGTTCGCGATACAATATCCTCGAAGCTGTGCTTCATCAAGATACGAATCACTTCCTGAACCCTACTAATATTTTTAACCGTTCGTCTGATAGACATTTCACGAGAATTAAAGAAACGCGCCCGACAACCGTCGATCCACTAGCTAAAATTACACAAAAACAGAAACCTCGACACCCAAGTACAAAAAAAAAGCCGACTTTACTAAAAAATCGGCTCCTTGCGTGTACGTTCTAATCCTTTACGCTTCGTTTTCGGGTAGATTTTTTTTTTCAACCGTAGCATCTTCAACAATAGCTTGTTCCCCGATAGCCTTGGGCGCAGCATTGTTTGCATCCATTCCCGCAAGTAAGGCTTCTAGCGCTTCAATCCGTTCTTTGAGGCTATTCAATTCGCTGGTAGTTGCAAAACTAAAAGCTTTAATAAGCCGCTCTATGGTGCTTTTTAGCTCTTTTTCAATATCGTCTTTCTTTGTTCCTGAACCGTTCAAGAAATCGTCCACAATCTTTTTCCCCTCTTGGGTCGAGATCTTCTCTTCTTCAACCAACGACTGAATCGTCTTTTCTAGTTTTTCCTTTGCCTGAGCAACTACGCCCACGCCTGTGTAGAGTAAGTTTTTGAATAAATTGTCCATGATTTTCGGTAGTTTGGTGTCAATAATTTCAATTAAAGGAGCATATAAATTTCCTCACGGATTCGCACGAATGCCAGACTCAACATACAGCACCATGCCTTATCAATTATTTTGCATCTTCTTTTAACTTACTTGCAAGCACAGCTTCTAAAACAGCCACACGGTTGCGCAAAGCATCGAGGTCTGTGGTCGTTGCAAAACTCAAAGACTTCACCACTTTTTCCACCACATTTTTCATTTGGCCTTCAAACTCGCTCACTTTAGATTCGGTGTTTTTCACGAACTCGTCCACCAGTTTTTTTCCCTCCTTACTCGATATTTTTTCCTCTGTTACCAAAGTCTCCACAGCCTCTTCAAATTTCTTTTTTGTAAGTGCTACAAAACCAACTCCAGTATAAACCAAATTTCTAAATAAATTTTCCATAGCCCATCAGTTTTAAGGTCGTAACCTTGTTGTTTAAAATTGTTTATTGCTCATAAGTTGAAAGT
>JBDKHP010000168.1:0-3436 GCA_039797645.1 Bacteroidota bacterium | reverse complement strand
CGTAATCATCACGGTGAGCAAACTCATAACCAGCAACTACCGTAGTAATACCAAGCTCGTTGAACAAATCTTGGTAATGGTGCGCACGACTACCACCTACGAATAACATTGCAGTTTTGCCTTGCACTTTAGGTTTCACTTGGTCAATCACAGCCTGAACTTTTGCCATTTCGCGGGCAATCACAGTCTCAACTCTTTCAGAAAGACCAGCATCACCAAAATAATCGGCCATTTTGCGAAGCGATTTTGCAGTACCTTCAGCACTAATGAAACTTACTTTCACCCAAGGCACCCCGTATTTCACCTCCATCATTTCAGCGATGTAGTTGATAGAACGGTGGCACATTACCATGTTCAAATCTACAGCATGCGATTTAGCAAAGCTTTCTACAGTACTGTTACCAGAGAAGGTCGAAACCAAGGTTACACCCAATTCTTCAAACAAACGCTCTAATTCGAAAGCATCACCACCGATGTTATATTCACCCAAAAGGTTGATTTGGAATGGCCCCGTACGCTCACGTTCTTTAGTACCCACAACATGTTTGAAAATACCGTTGTTAGCAATGTGGTGACCAGCAGACTGAGACACCCCACGATAACCCTCGCAGCTAAAACCGAAGATATTGATACCCAATTCAGCTTTCATTTCGCGAGCCACAGCGTGAACGTCATCACCGATAAGACCCACTGGGCAAGTAGAGAATATACTGATAGCCTGAGGTTTAAATATTTCAAAAGCCTCACGAATAGCTTGTTTCAATTTGATTTCACCACCGAAAACGATGTTCTCGTCTTGCATGTCGGTAGAGAAGCAATAAGGCATATAATTTGGTTCACCTTCCTCGGGGCGAGTTTGGTTACGACGAGTCAACCAGCTATAAAAACCACAACCAATAGGGCCATGTGTAATGTTTACGATGTCGCGCGTTGGGCCCAATACCACACCTTTACAACCTGCATAGGTACAACCCCGCTGGGTAATGATACCTGGTACAGTACGGATGTTGGCCTGAACCTCCGGAATAGTTTCCGGATCGTTGTACACCATACTTTTTGCACGTTTTTTAGCAACTTTTCGTGGATACTTGGCCACTAACTCATCTACAAACTCCTTGGAGTTAGGCAGATTATCTGAATTTATTTTTTTAGTTCCCATTGTTCAAATTTTTATTGATCCAACACGGTGTCGCCACTCTCGGTAGTTCTGATACGAATCGCATCATACACCGGCAACACGAAAATCTTTCCATCACCTGCGGCAGGCGTTTGGTTCACCTCAATAAGAGTCTGCACCACATCATCCACACGCGAGTCGGGTACAATTATTTGCACAACCCTTTGGGGGCGTAGGCGAGGTTCTGATCCCAAAAGTGCGATTGCTTCTGGTTCATTTTTGCGAGCTGCCTCTAGTACTTTCGCTTCCCAGAGACCTTTTCCCCGACCGAAAACCTTACCTGTAGCAGTCATCGAACTAATGCCGATGTCTTTTAGCGCCTGTTTGGTCTGATTCATACGGTCGATACGTATTATTGCCATTACATTTTTCATGGGTAGTCTTTTGTTGTGAACCTAGTCTGTAGCCAACTGCAAACTGAATTATCGGGAAGAATAGTTGGCTAACAGACTGGTATCAAATTGATGTATAGAAAACTATAATTCTTTCACACCACGGCTAATGGTGTAGGCCTCTTCTACCGGGCTTATAAAAATTTTCCCGTCACCAAATGCGCCCTTAGGTTCACTCCTGGCAGCCTCCATAATGGTAGTCACTGCAAAATCTTTATCTTCATCTTTTACGACCATCATAAGCATCTCTTTCGGTAATTCATCATAAGTAATATCACCGATTTTGATACCTCTTTGTTTTCCCCGACCCACAACCGGGATTTTTGTAACGGCTACATATCCAGCCTCGAATAATGCTTTGAGAACTTTACTTGATTTCTCGGGACGTACAATTGCTCTGATCATTAACATGTTGTAATCTTTTTTAGAGTTAAAAACATTTCAATATTTCGGTAAAATCTATTAGTTAGCAATACCGAAATCAATCAGAAGCTTTTCGAGTTCTTCCATTTCAAGCGGTTTAGGAATCACGAAATTGGTATTTGCGTGAATAGCTTGAGCTAGTGTGCGATACTCATCAGCCTGAACATGCGCAGGATCAAACTCAATCACTGTCTTACGGTTAATTTCAGCACGCTGAACCATGTTATCGCGCGGCACAAAGTGAATCATTTTAGTACCCAATTGGCGAGCAAGTTCTTCAATCATTTCGCGTTCGTTATCCACTTTACGAGAGTTGCAGATCAAACCACCCAACCGTACAGAACCAGCCTCAGCAAATTTGCGGATACCTTTGCAAATATTGTTTGCTGCATACATCGCCATCATCTCACCCGACACTACGATATAAATCTCTTCAGCTTTACCTTCGCGGATAGGCATTGCAAAACCACCACAAACAACATCACCAAGTACATCGTAGAAAGTATAGTCGATTTTGTATTTTTCGTCCCAAGCACCCAACTGCTCCAACAAGTTAATCGAAGTAATGATACCACGACCAGCACAACCAACACCTGGCTCTGGACCACCCGATTCCACACAACGCACACCACTATAACCAGGACGTACAATGTCGTCTAATTCCACATCTTCGCCTTCCAAACGAAGCGTATCAAGTACCGTTTTCTGAGCAAGACCACCCAACAACAAGCGAGTTGAATCTGCCTTAGGGTCGCAACCAACCACCAAGATATTATTTCCGGCTTCTGCAAGTCCTGCTACTGTGTTTTGTGTGGTGGTAGATTTTCCGATGCCACCTTTTCCGTAAATTGCAATCTTTCTCATAAGCTTTGTTTTTAAGAAGTTTCGGTTTGTATTCGTATTCCCCAATTACACCCCGCGTGCCAAAACAAAACACCCATGCCAAAAGCCAAACGAAATTACCATCCAACGCACTTAAAATCAATAGTATATGGGAATATCGTCAAAAAAAAAGCCCCTTATGCCCAAAAAACAATCCTACATAATTGTCAGAAAAGCCAGAAATTTGTCAAAATCCAGAACAAAACAGTACACACAGATAATCAGCAAGTTATGGCAACAACTACCAAAACACCAAACATAATTGTAACAAAGCCGCCAAAAAAAGTCAATTTACAGTTTGGCACACACAAGCCATATCGCCTAATAAACTGAAAGCATATCAACCCAAAAACAACCAAAAGCCAACAAAAACCCCAGAAAAAATAATAGTGAGAAAATAAAAATAAAGATAAGGAGCTGTAGCCCAACAATATTTGTAAAGGCGGCTACCGGCTATCCGCTTGTAGTCCTCGCGTACGGTGACGAAATCAACTGGAAACCTTTGTATTTCAAACCAATAGCGTCAGCTTGCTGGCGCTTCGTCACACCGCTGTGGGCTACC
>JBDKHP010000167.1:0-7015 GCA_039797645.1 Bacteroidota bacterium | reverse complement strand
TGCTGCTGCTAGTGCTCTCAAAGCTGCCAAACAAGGCTCTAAGACTTTAATTATTTCGACTGACCCAGCGCATAGTTTGTCGGATGCTTTCGATTTGGCTATTGGTCCGGAACCTACGGCTATAAGGGAGAACCTATGGGCTCAGGAGCTGGATGTGTATTATTCTATGCAAAAGTATTGGGGCAACCTGCGGCAACTAATGCTGACGGTTTTCAGATGGCAGGGTATTAAAAATGTGATGGCTGAAGAGCTTACGGCGATTCCTGGTATGGAAGAGGGTGCGGCTTTTCTTTGGATTGAGAAATACTACGCCGAAAAATTTTTCGATCTTATTGTGATTGATAGTGCGCCCACAGGTGAAACCCTTACGCTGCTCACTTTGCCACAGGTAACGCAATGGTGGGTTACGAAGGCGTTTCCGGCACAAAAATTTGCGATTAAAGCACTCGGGCGTGTTGTCCGAACGGCAACGGGTATTCCGCTGGATAAGGGCTACGATGAACTCAATAATTTGTTCGAGAAGCTGATTGAGATTAATAAGGTGTTTGCAGACCATAAGGTGTGTTCGGTTCGGATTGTTACCAATGCCGAACGGATGGTTATTAATGAATCCAAACGGGCTTATACCTACCTTCAGCTTTATGGTTATAATGTGGATGCTGTTATTATCAACAGGCTATGGTCTAATGAATTGGCACCGCCACGCTTTGCTCAAATACTTGCGATACAGGAGGAACATAGCCAAACTATTGTGGAAAGCTTTTCGCCGATCCCAATCCTACGAATTGAACATCGTGGCAATGAGGTTTTCGGGCAAGAATTGCTGGCTGAACTTGCAGATGAGGCTTATGGTTTACAAACGGTGCGGGATGTTTTTCATACCGAACAGCTCTATACGATTGAGCAGCACCAGAGCGGCTATCTGGTACAACTCAAACTTAAATTTATTGCCCAAAGCGATTATACATTGTCGAAGTTTGGAGATGAGTTGGTAATTAATATTGCAAATAGACGGCATAATTTTTACTTGCCGCGTTTTGCGCATCTGTACAAATTGGGGTCGCATGAGTATATAAATCCTTGGTTAAGAGTATTTCTGGTAAAGTAGAATTATTCCGTTTTTTTAATATGTAGGGCGAACTTTCTGGCAGTATCTTTGATCTTGTAAAAACGATTGATTTTTGAAACAAAAAGTACTACCTTCGACAGATGAGTTTTGTATAGAACAGAAATTAAGCACAATGGTTCAATTTAGCAGATCACCAGAAAATTCCCGCAGCGCCACCCTCGTGTTTACGGGACTGTTAACCATCAAACATATTGAGGGTATTTATACAAATACAATGGACGAGATTCAAGATCTGGACAATGTGGAAATTCAGATTAAACAGGTGAACGATCTGGATCTCAGTTTTTTACAATTTCTGGTATATCTTGAAACAAAACTGAATGACATGGGTATTACACACACAAAAACGATAGTAATTAATGAACTCGTTACAGATTTAATAACGAACTCGGGTTTTGATAGCTATCTTAAATAAATCATTTTCAAAAGTCAATTCAAAATTAGACACAATGTCAAAAAAAATTGTAATTGTCGACGACTCTGCCAGTATTAGGGAAGTGGTAAAATACACGCTGGAAACTGCGGGTTTTGAAGTTTTAGTAGGTACAGACGGTTCCGACGCAATCCATTTTTTCGATGGGCAAGATATTAGTTTACTAATTACCGATTTGCACATGCCTCAGGTAAATGGAATAGAACTGATAAAACAAGTTCGGAATTTAGATCAGTACCAACGTATTCCTATTCTCTTTCTGACGACAGAATCGCAGAAGGAGAAGAAAATGGAAGCGAAAGATGCAGGGGCTACGGGTTGGCTCATAAAACCTTTTGTTCCGCAAAAACTACTTGCAGCCATCAGCAAAGTGCTACGGTAAGAATAACTAAACTAAAGTTTGTGTAATGGAACAGTTCCAAGCAAAATTTATCGAAGAAGCAACAGATCTAATAGATGAATTGGAAGAGTTGATGCTTGCATCTACGGAGAGTACGCTCCCTAAGAGTCTGATAGAGCAGGTTTTTCGTACCATGCACACTTTGAAGGGTAGTGGGGCGATGTTCGGGTTTCAATCGATCAGTGGTTTTGCGCACCATCTCGAAGATTTGTATGATTCCATTCGTTCGGGACGAGTAAAAGTATCTGATTTGATTGTGGAACTTACACTTACTTCGGTGGATGTTTTCAAGGAATTACTCGTTACGGGGAATGTTATAGGGAGCAATTTACAGCAAAAGATAGATCGTATAAACTTGCAAATACTCCGCTTTTTGGAACAAACGGATACTATACAATTTGCAAGTAGTGCAAAAACTGCCAATACGGATGGTGTTTATTGGTGGATCGAGTTTTGCCCGAGTCCGAATATTTTCGATAATGGAACGAACCCTTTGTATATACTGGATGAGCTGGTGAGCATGGGTAAGTCGATCATTCTTGCAGATACAACAAAGCTTCATGGTATTGCAGATTACAATCCGGCAAGCTGTTATACCCAGTGGTTTATTGGTATATTTACAAAAGCAAAACGCGAGGAACTGGACGAAGTTTTTTTATTCGTTGAGGATACCTCGAATATCACGATCACACAAATTGCTGATTTTGACATCACAGAGATCAAAGAAATATCAGACTATTTACATAAGGCTAAATCAGAAAGCGGAACAATTTACAAATCATTAAGATTAAAACTCGAACAACTTATACAAAACACCAGAGACGTATTACCCCAACCCGAAGTGACCCCAGGGGCTGAGATAAGAAAACAAGGTGGGCTGAATAGCATTCGTGTAGCATCGGATAAAATTGACGATTACCTAAGGTACGTAAGCGAGCTTGTTACCGTACAAACAAGCCTCACTATCCTTGCAGATAAGTTGAAAGATGAGGAATTAACCCGCATCTCCGAAGAAGTTGAGCACTTGGCCCGTAACCTTCGCGACAATGCGATTAGCGTATCGCTGGTTCCGTTTGCAACGATTGTAAACCGTTTTCAACGACTGGTGCACGATTTATCGCGGGAGTTTAATAAAGGTATTGAACTACGAGCTGAAGGTACGGACACCGAATTGGATAAAACGATGATTCAGACCATTACCGACCCATTAATGCACATTCTGCGTAATAGTATAGATCATGGAATTGAAGATTCTGAAGAACGAGAAAGAAAGGGAAAACCCACAAAAGGAACGATTACGATGCGGGCTTTCCACAGTGGAGCAAGTATAATAATTGAGGTAGAAGACGATGGTAAGGGTATTGATCCTGAAAAAGTGAAACAAACAGCTATAAAAAAAGGACTTGTATTGCCCACAGCCAATCTTACGAACGATGATGTTTTAAGACTTATACTCATGCCTGGTTTCTCTACCGCAGAAAAGACTACAACGGTTTCTGGAAGAGGTGTAGGGATGGATGTGGTGCATCAGAATGTGCAAATGCTTAAAGGAACGATAAGCGTAAGAAGTAAACTTGATTGCGGGACGACCATTAGAATAAAACTACCTCAATCGCTCTCGATTCTCGACGGGATGCTGACCAAACTAGGTGATAAATTGTTTATTATCCCTTCAACGGTTCTTTCTAAGATTATCCCTATAGAGGCATCTGTGGTAATGGGGATTCGTACAGGGGTGTTGAAGTTAGACTCAATGCATTTGCCCTATCTTAATTTACGAAAGGAATTCGATATAAAAATGCCATACCCAGCGAGGTTGGAGGTGATTGTACTCGAATATGACGACAAAAAAATTGGACTGATTGTAGATCAGGTTCAGAATGAATATCAGGTCGTACTCCGGCCACTCGGGAAATTCTTAAAGGATAGCGAAATGCTATTGGGTGCAGCTATTATAGGTGAAGGAAATATTGCCCTTGTACTCGATACGGATCGTATAATTAAAAGGGTAATATCAGAAAATACAGCAAAAACCAACTTAGACGCTAGGTGAAATGGATGAGTTAGACGAATTAGGCACAAACGCATATTTAGTTTTTCAGATAGGCGATGATCTTTTTGCCGCTGAGGTAGAAAAAGTAGTTCGGATTGCCGAGCTTCCAACTATCACCAGCATACCCAAAGCACCTCCTTATTTAATGGGGGTAATAAACCAGCGTGGTGTTGTGATCCCATTGATAAATACATTCTATAAATTTGGAGCAAAAGATACAGCAACCGACTTATTTCCTGTGATTGTTCTCTTTAAAATTAGATTTGGAGGCGAGGAAGTAGAAATTGCCGCTTCGGTAACAGCCGTAAGAGATGTATTACCAGCCGAAGAGTACCCTGTTTCTTTAGCCCCAGAATTGGGCATTAAGTATAAACCAGAATATATAAAAGGGATGATAAGCTTTAATGATTCGATGGTATTATTGCTCGATATTGATCGTGTATTTGCCACCGAAGAAATTATTCGTATAATTGAACTCATTGAAACAATCTAAATGGATTCATCTGAAAGTGCTTTTATTACAAATGTAGAACTCTCTGATAAAGCATTTCAGAGACTGAGTAGATTTATATATTCTGAGCTTGGCATTAAAATGCCCCCAGAGAAGCGTATTATGCTGCAAAGTAGGTTATTAAAGCGCTTACGGGTACTTAATATGGCATCTTTTGATGAATACGTAAGCTTTATATTTGACGACCCTAGCGGAAAAAAAGAACTATACCAGATGATTGGATTAGTTTCTACACATAAGACAAATTTTTTTCGTGAGAATCAACATTTTGAGTATATTACATCCACGATTTTAGAAAAGTTATTGCTTAAAAAAAAGCATCTTAAGTTGTGGAGTGCAGGTTGCTCTACTGGCGAAGAGGTTTGGACCCTTGCAATGGTTTTACAAGAATACGCACAGCATAAATCGTTTTTTACCTACGACATTTTGGGTACGGACATTGCTCAGAACGTGTTGGAACATTCATTGAAGGGGATTTATCATAAGGATACGATTGAGGAGGTTGGAATGGAATTAAAAAAGAAATATTTCCTTAGGCACAAGGACACAGCGAATCCGAGCGTAAGAATTATACCAGAGTTACGAAAAAATGCACGATTTGAGTGGCTGAATTTAATGGACAATGATTATAAAATTCAAAATAAATTCGATATTATATTTTGTAGAAATGTGTTAATATATTTCGAGCGCGAAACTCAGGCCAAAGTTGTACGCAAATTGAGTGAATATCTAACCGAAGACGGGTACTTATTCCTTGGGCATTCTGAGTCTATTATCAATTTAAAATTGCCCTTACGTCAATTGTTACCCACTGTGTATCAGAAATTATAATTTTAAAAGAACCGAACCATGGACGCATTGTCAGATGATCAATTATTGGAGGAGTTAAAAGCTCGTTTCACTAAAAACAAAGAAGACTTGGAGATCTTTCAAAAATTCACAGACGAACTTACATCGGTAAATGCCAAACTTGCAGAATCGGAAGCTCATAAGAGTCACTTTATATCGCATATTACCAATGAAATAAACAACCCATTCACCTCGATCTTGGGATTGGCAAAAAACATCATGGAGATGCCCAGCGGAAACGAGCATCGAATGCGGTATATGGCAAAACTGATATTCGATGAGGCTTATGTATTAGATTTTCAACTAAAGAACATTTTTGCTGCGGCAAAAATTGAAGCGGGGAATTTTTCGCCACATTATTCCAGAACCGAAATAATAGGGATGGTATTGCGCGTGGTAGGCTCGATGAATCATATTGCAGATCAGTTAAAAGTCGATGTCAAAATAGAGAATTCGCTTCCGAGCAACGAACTGACCCACCATTTTGCATACACCGATGCCGAAAAGTTGGAACTTACACTTATAAATTTGTGTAACAACGCCATCCGCTTCGCAAAACCAGGTACCGTTGTAACGGTTTATGTGTCGAAACCCGACGACAACCACATACTCTTTACCATTCAGAATTTTGGCAAAGTACTTACCCCTGTTGAAATGAGCGAAATGTTTGATCGTTTCAAAAGACTTGAAGAAAATATCAACTCAATCAATCCAGGGCAAGGTTTGGGTTTATCTGTTGCAAAGGCTTATTCTCAAATTATCGACGGCGAAATATCCGTAGAGAGCACTGGCGAAAAAGGCAATATTTTCTCACTTTATTTAAAAACTCAAATGCCTACTGGTAACGAGAACACTACTGAGCCAGATGGCTACGAATTATTTACTGACGACGAAGAATTGTTTTAATGGATGCTCTTAACAAACATTTTTTACTTCCGGGTGCAATTTTTTTTGCTTCCGAATCCTATGAAATTACCACGATTCTAGGCTCGTGCGTCTCCGTATGTTTGTGGGATAAAGTAAACAAAACTGGCTCAATCAACCATTTTTTACTTCCATTTTGGAATGGAAAGGGCTTGGCGTCGCCGCGTTATGGTAATATTGCGATCCAAAAGACTATAGACAAAATGCTGAGCTCTGGTTCTTTACTCAAGAATATTGAAGCAAAAGTATTTGGAGGGGGCGAGGTGCTTCATACCCAAAACGCATATTCAATAGGACAAAGAAACTACGAACTCGCATTAACATTTTTAAAAAACGAAAATGTATTAATTAAAGCCAAAAGTATCGGTGGGGAGCTGGGGCGGAAAATAATTTTCAACACCCAAACAGGGGAAGTAAAAATGAGGTTTATTCAACGCCTTTCTATATAATGCTGAAATGGTTATACAAAAAAAAATACGTGTTCTTGTTGTTGACGACTCTGTTGTGATTCAACGGTTTTTAAAACAACTTATAGAAAGTTCTCCCAACATCGAAGTCATGGGAACAGCAGAAGATCCCTTTGAGGCCGCAAAACTCATTGAGAAAGAGATTCCTGATGTGATAACGCTCGATATTGAAATGCCTAAAATGGATGGACTCACATTCTTGAAAAAGATAATGGCCCAATATCCATTACCTGTAATTATTATTTCTAG
>JBDKHP010000166.1:0-3032 GCA_039797645.1 Bacteroidota bacterium | reverse complement strand
AATAACGGGAATTTCGCATGAATCCGATGGTGGATAAATTGTTTGTATTACGACAATTTGCTTATTTATAGGTATTTACGAATATTATTGTGGTTTTTGTTATCCCAAATAAAATCAACAGCCACACACTTCCTTCCGCATAAAAAACCCAATAGGTAAAAACACCTGTTTTTGTAGAATACGTGTTTATACGCTTACAATCGGTTGCTGCAAGTCGTAAATTTGTATCATAAGAATTACAAACAATTAATACCCGAAGCCATGAAAACTCAAGCAACATACACGATCCGCAAAGCGACTCTAATGGTCTTGGTAGTTTTCATGACAATCACTTCCAGCTTAGCAGACCACTCAGGGCCATCTAAAAACAACAGACAACGCGCCAACACACCCAGTGCATTCACCGCAGCATCATACCAGATTTCAGCATCGGGCCACGAAGTAAGTTATGGTTTTAACTTAGCAGTAGGCACAACAAACCGTTTATTAGAAGCTGGCAGCATGTTTACCCACGATCAGAAATTTGCAGGTTTTAGCGCAAAATATCGCGAAGTACTAAATCCTAAAAACGCAAACACATCAGTATATGCACACATCAATGCCAATTACTTTATGAATCAAGGTTTAGACCACCAACTTTCGGCAAAAATCTACAATGTAGAAATGCCAGAGCTATCCAATACATTTAATACCACGGAAGCATTTGTAGGTTTCGGCATTCAACAACGTCTTATTGCTCAACTTTATGTAGATGCAAGTATTGGTGTAGGGGCTTACACTCGCAGCATACAAGAAAGCACAGACTACCGTTGCAAAGATTTCGCACGTTATTCCGACGACAAAGGGGTTAGCTTAAACCTTAATTTTTCTATTGTTTACAAACTTTGGTAATAAAAACAGATCATTAAACATTTCACAAATTTGGGCTATAACCCGGCAGCGGCCGGGTTTTTTACATCAGTCGAGCAAAAAACATAGAATCAGATTGAACAAAATCTGTATAAATACCTCGCCCGATACAATAACGCAAAAAAACAATCCAGACATCCTTATTTATAGGTATATCTGGCTGACAATTTTTGCTTAAATTTAGGGATTATAGGTATTTACAGGAGCAACTACCTTTGTATTAAAACAAATTGGTATGACTAAAATTTACATCGTATTACTCAGCTCTTTTTTATGTGCAACCAATATATTTGCCCAAGACGCTTCTTCGGACACAGCCCCACCAGCCTTGCGTGCAGAGTTTAGTTATCTCTGCGATCAGATAAACAACCTACAAGGCGGAATCAAAAAAGGCTCTGTCTTTTTAGGCATGGCATCACTACGTCTGAACTTCGATACCGAAAAAGCCCATCTCTGGAAAGGCGGCAATTTTTTCCTTCACGCCGCAAATATCCACGGCAAATCGCCCAGCGAAAACCTACTCGGCGATATGCAAGTAGCCTCCAACATCGACGCAGGCAACCATACCTATGTTCAAGAACTCTGGTACAGCCAAACAATTGGCAATACCGAGCTAATTCTCGGGCTACAGGATCTGAATGCCGAATTTGCAAACACCGAATATGGCTCGTTTTACATGAACAGTTCCTTTGGAATTATGCCCTTAATTTCCAATAATTTAGCCGCACCCATCTTCCCACTTACCACACTCGGATTTACCGTAAAATGGCATATCAACCAAAAATTAACATGGCTCAATGCCCTATACGACGGATGCCCATCAGACTTCGACACCAACCCCTATAACCTAAGTTGGAAATTCAGCCCCGGCGATGGTCTGCTCACAGTATCCGAATTACAGTATAATTTGGCCAGCGACAAACTTCCGGGCACCTATAAACTGGGCATATTTACCCACAACCACATCCTAGAACAAACCCTTGGTATCGACATTCCCCAAGCAAAAGAATCTAGCGTACTCGGTTTTTACGCCCACGCCGACCAGATACTCTGGCACAAAGACGATCGTTTTTTTGCCCTATTTGCCCAATTGGGATACTCACCCACGCCAGATTGTGTCAACAATTATTACTTCGGCCTGGGCCTCAATTACCAAGGCATTTTCTCCCCCCCAGGAAAAGACATGCTCGGAATCGCCATCGCCCACGAACGCCTGTGCGAATTCGAAACCGCCGAAACAACCTGGGAATTCTCCTACAGATACGACTTTTCCGCACATTTTTTTGTACAACCCAACCTGATACACATCGTACATCCATTGGGCACTGGCGAGGTTTTGGCCAATTCCACAAGCCTGAATCTGCGTCTTGGGCTTTCGTTATAAACCACCAAAATCCAATCACGATTCTCCCGCCAAAAAAAGCAAGCAGAGCACAAACCAAAGAATAGCAGGCAATAAGCCAGTAAAAAATAAAAAAAATAAAGATAAGGAGCGGTCGCCAAACTTTTCAAAAATAGGGCTGCTGCCGGCTATCCGCTTGTAGTCCTCGCGTTCGGGAACGGAATCAACTGGAAACCTTTGTATTTCAAACGAATAGCATCAGCTTGCTGACACGGCATCACACCGCTGTGGGCTACCGCTACTATCCGGGCTAGACCGTGTGCCACTTTCCAAACCCACGCCGTAATTTCGCGGGGCAAACCAATCAGTTGGCCTACGGCCATAGTGCGCATAGCGAATCAGAAAATTGGAGCAAACCCACACCAAACAAAACGCAGCGGTTGTCCATACGTAGAAGCCCACCATAAACCCGAGAAAGCTTACGTAGTCCTAGCATCCAATGCCCCACATCACCAAACGCAACGCGAGTCTGGGTTTCCCACTTCCCCATACCCACAACGCACGAAAGCAAACACAAGGGTCGCGCCCTGCCTCAAAAGCAAAATGAAGCAATCTTCTTATTCCATCGTAATTTCTCTCAGCTTCTTGAAAAAGGCACGCTTTCGTTCGGAATGAATACCCCAATCAATCGGCACACTCTGATACCCCGATTCGTAAGCCTTCAGCCAAGTACATCTTGCAAATGATTATGGAAGCCTGTTATTTAGCAGTAATAAATAAC
>JBDKHP010000165.1:0-3398 GCA_039797645.1 Bacteroidota bacterium | reverse complement strand
AGAAAAAATATCCGACGAAATCGGGATTACAATTCAGTCAATGAATCATGGTAATCTTTCGGGATAATACCCTCTACCATTTCGTTGTTCTTGATGAATTTTTCGATAATCTGATCGGCTTTGGTTTTGTCCACATAACCAAATACGACAGCCTCTTGTCCGGGGCGCGACACTTCGATTGTGGGTTCTGCATAGCAATAACCCATGCAACCTGTTTGCGTTACTACCGCGTCGATATTGCGTTTTTCGAGTTCGGTAATCATGAAATTCATAATATCTTTTGCACCCGATGCGATGCCGCAAGTGGCCATAGATACTTTTATTTGTACCAAACTTTCTGAATTTTCGCTCTTTTCGCGCAAGTCGAGCTTGTATTGCAAATGCTCTTTCATGGCTTTAAGGTCGGCCAAACTTTTAATCTTACTCATAGCTTGTGTGTATGTATTTAACTTACAAATCCTAATGCTAGCCGTGTGATTGTTTTGTTAATCGAATCACAATACAAAAATATAGCTATACAAGCCCTTAAATCATGATATTTGTTATGTTTTTTTACACAAAGCCACAAAGAAGTAAAGATAGATTGAGTCTAAATAATTAGAAGCTTCGGAAATGAAACCACCCCGTGGCGCAGTTCGTTACTTTTTAATACCTTTACAGCCAAGCACAAACGCAAAAAAAAGCAGCAAGATGAGACGCAGTAAAACAGAATCGCTCGCCGACGTGATTACAGATTACATCCGAGCATTGGGCATAGAGCAGAAAATTGCTGAAACAGCCATGATAAAACGTTGGGAAGAATTCGTGGGGAAATACACCGCCCAATCGACAACGAAACTGACCATACACCAAGGCACATTGTATGTGAGTTTAGGCTCCTCGGTACTACGCAACGAGCTGACAATGATACGTGAAGGGCTCAAAGACAAGATAAACCGCGAGATGGGCGCCGAAATTATCCAGAATATTGTGTTCCGATAGTTGTCTAAATTATCCGTTTTTTGCCAGATTCTTTAAGGCTTTAAGGTCAAGAATCCGAATATCCTTTCCATCGAGCACCACCAGTTCCTCTTTTTCAAATTCTTTCAAAAATTTCACCGCACTTTCGGTAGAAATAGACGCAAATTCTGCCACATCTTGTCGCGTAAGGTGCTGGAAAATATCCTCTTCCAAAAGATACGGTTGCGACAAATACAACAAAGCCGTAGCCAGCTTTCCGCGCATCTGTTTGTAACTAATACTGGTGATAATATCCAACAACTGACGCTCATTTTTGTAATTATTCGAGGTAATTTCCATCGCAAAAGCGTTGTTCTGGTACAACAATTGGCGCAAACCCTCTTTGTCGATCATACAAATATCGGCATCCTTGAGTGCTACCGCCGAATAGGTATAAACTTCTTCGCCAAAAACCGAAGAAAAAGCCAAAAAATCGCCCCTTTTGGCAATTCTAATATTCACCTGTTTGTTGTGGCCCGTCTGCAAATACACCTTCACCAAACCCGATTGTACGTGCATTACATAAGGCGCAAAAGCACCCTGTTTGAAAATATTTTCGCCCTTCGCATAATGCAATTGTTTGCGTCGGTGCTTCAGTATTTGCTTGTCGCTTTCCGACAACGGATGCAATTGGTTCAAGCCGTCTTCTAAACTCATACAGATTTCGATATTTGTAAGGCCCCCGAAATTGGATTCCTGCCACGGCACAAAATTAGAAATACTTTCGGAGCAAAGAAGCGCAATTCTCAGGAAATTACTTCTTCAAAACGACGGAAAAAATAGGTGACACAACACAATACCGAACCTTTCGTTTGGGGCAGCCGTAGGCTGGCACTGGCCGTAACATGGCCGTAGGCCAAGCACAAGTGCCAGATATTTGGCGCAACTGGCCTTACAAATGGTACAGCCGACCGAACTAGCCCGGATCGCGGCAAGTAGCCCACAGCATGTGACGCAGTAGCCTTTGACACTGCCTTGTGACTGAAATATAAGGGTACCCAAGTGACACAGTACCCGTTGCGAGGACTACAGCCAAGAGCCGGTAGCCGCCGCCTAAAATAATGTTGAGCCTCCGCTCCTTATCTTTATTTTTATTTTTTTCATATTGGATAAAATACGCATACGAATTCGATATTTTTTGTGTGAATTAAAATAAAAAAAACGAAAAAATTAAAAAAAAATGAAAATGTAAAAAAAATAAAAATAAGGAGCTGTAACGGAACATTATTTTTTGCGGCGGCTTCCGGCTATCCGCTTGTAGTCCTCGCGTTCGGGTACGAAAACAACTGGATGCCATTGTATTTCAATCCCATCGCATCAGCTTGCTGACACCGCATCACGCCGCTGTGGGCTACCGCTACTATCCGGGCTAGTTGGAACGCCGCGCTGTTTACCACGCCGTAGGTGCGCTGGGCAAGCACTTTATATTGGCCTGTGGCCATGTAGCGTAGTGGCCTTATCTCTAATATATTAGCTGTTTTCTAAAGTTGAAAAGCTGCACAACTCGTAGGGCAAATTACCATCCGACAACTTAAAAGTTACCATATTTCAACCCAAAACTACAAATGAGAATGTGTACAAAACTTGTGGGCGCAGGCCTAGCCACGTACCTTTGTGTCATAGCAAAACGCATCACAATGAGTAAAGTAGCAATCCCTATTCACGACAATGTACTGAGCCGCAATTTTGGCACCGACTCGCACTACGCGATCTACGAAATCGTAAAAAAACGAATCGTAGGCAAGTATTTTGAAATTCCCGAGGCGCAGGACAAAACAGAGCTTACCCAATGGATAGAAAACTTGGGTGTCACCGACCTGATAGTGAACCGAATAGACCGCGATTCTTTGCTCTACTTAGGCACCACAAAAATCAATTTGTTTGTGGGTGTAGCCATTAATCAGCCCGAAATACTCATTATGGAGTACATGAACGGTACGCTACGCTCGGATGCTTTTAATGTGTTTTCTACAAATTCAAACGAATAATCTAATTGCGATGAAAAAGTTTGTAGTCTTAGGGGGCGGTTTTGCGGGAGTGGAAGCTGCGATTCAACTCCGGAAACAAAAGTACGAAGTAACACTGGTTTCAGACCGATCGTATTTGTTTGTATATCCGATTTCGATCTGGATTCCCACCCAAGGAATCAGTTTCGACGATAGCAAAATTGAACTTGCCACTTTGGCAAAAAAACACGGTTTTTCGCTGGTTCAAGATGCTGTACAACGTATTGATACCATCGGGAAGAAAGTAGTTTTAGGAACGCAAGTGCTTCAGTACGATTACTTATTCCTTGCCCTTGGGATGCACAAAGTACGTCTGTCTGGCGACGAAAACACCCTCTCCATCTGCGGCAAACCTACCGATTCGGTGACAATTGCCCACAAACTCGATGCCTT
>JBDKHP010000164.1:0-3822 GCA_039797645.1 Bacteroidota bacterium | reverse complement strand
GATTTCCACGCATTACATATTTCATGTGATCCCAGCCAACCGAAATGCTGAACTTGTCGGTGAGGAAATAACCAGCGTGAAAATTAAACTGTGGAATAGACCAAGTGAGCGGATTAATATAATCGAGGCTTAGTTTTGATGGCCTGTCGGCTGCCTTTACTTGGTTTAGGGTGAAATCGTGGCCTTGTCCGTAAAAGTGAATGTCGCTTTTGTTGTACCAGCTCCGATTATAGCCCCAATTAATGAAATATTCGCCTTTTTTGTGGAGCTTAAATTGCGATTTTGTACTTGTAGCATTGTCTGCATCTTGGGCGAAGACTCCTGTGCTTAAAATGCAGAATAACAAAAAAATGGTTTTGTTGATATTCTTTGAAAAATAATCTATTGGCTTCATAATTAAGTGATTAGGGAAAAATAAAAATAATGATGTGTAAAATTATCGTGTATAATATTGGGACTGCATATTGGGTAAGCTCTGTAGAATTACATATTGTGCCTGTTTTTTGTGTGTAGGAGAATGTTTTTTTCGACTCCGAATCGACTTCGCAAATATAGGATTCTAATTGGAGTTTTTGTGAGTTGGAACGTTTGTTTAAAGCTGCGGTATTCGTTTTTTTTACACTGTTATAGGTTGTTGGGTGGGTATTCGCCTATTTGGCGCGATACAAATGGTACAAAGAATTTCGGCCAAGGTTGGATATTGCTGTACGTATGTGCGTTGCTTCGTTAGAACCTTGGTGGGGAAGGCTGGGCGGCAATATGGGTGAATGCTGGCTGCCACATGGCCAAAGGCCAACCCAAAGTTTTTGCCCTACTATCCTACGGCGTTACAAGTGGTGCTGCCGACCGAACTAGCCCGGATCGCGGCAAGTAGCCCACAGCGACGTGACGCAATATCCGTTTGTACAGTGTTTTGACTGAAATACAATGCAACCAAGTGATGGCGTACCCGTGCGCGAGGACTACTGCTAAGAGCCGGTAGCCGCCTTCTATAAGTAAAGTTGGGCTCCCGCTCCTAAACCTTTATTTTTTTTCTTTTCTTTTATTCGGATTTGTCGGGACTCGCAATGGCGGCTTCGGCGTTGTGTTTAATGTGCTTGAGTACCCGGTAGTGAATTTTGTGCACGAGGTAATTGCTCCAGAGTTTCCAGTAAATGGCCGGGGCGATGCGGTGCTTGTACCAAGTGGTGCCGCTGAGTTGGGTGTGGCCATTTGGGAGGGCTTCGAGTACGAATTCGCCACGCTGGGAGGCGAAATAATCGTGTAGGTGTGGGGCGTTGATGTTCCAAAAGCTGAGCTCTGTCATTGGTGCGGGTTGTTGTGCTACGCTGAATGCGAGGTGTTTGGGCATGTCCCAAATGGTGATGGGTTCAACGAACGCGCCTGTGGTGAACTTGCAGTAGCGTATGGCGTTGTTGCCTTCGCCAACGATTACCGCTGAGGTTGGGTAGGCGATTCCGGCGCGGAAAAAAAGTTCGGTGGGGGCTGGTATTTCGGGGAATGCGATGACTTGTGTCCAGACGTCGGTGGGGCTTGCTGCAATTTCGATACGGGTGGTTACGCTGCTTATTTCGTCGGCTGTATTGCCGGGGTTTTCGGTTGCTGAGGTGCCCAGTATGCTGATGCTTAGTAGCATCAGGGCGATGCGCGATTGGGCTTTCCGGGCGACAAATGTATGGGCTATTAGGCTGGAAATGAGCGAAAAGAATATGGCAATGGGGGCTGCCATGAGTATGCAAATGAGACCTTCTACGGCGAATAAAATGAGCATTAGCAGGAATACGCCTAGGGTTTGGAGTGCGAAGCCGAGTGTCCATTTTATGCTCGATTTTGGGTGCTGGCCATACCAAACGATGGGTGCTGCGCCCAAAAATATGGGGGTGAGTATGAAAAGTGCAATGCCGTATTGGCCCATTCCGTAAATGCCTATTGCAGTGAATGCGAGCGAGATAAGGCTTACGTATATTGCTATTTGCCAGCGGCGGGTGGGGCTTGGTGCTTGCGGTATGAGTATTTGGGGTATTTCCATGGTTTCGGCTGTGTTATGTGGGTGCGAAAGTTACGGTTTTTTTGGTTTTGCCAAGATGTTTTTTTGGTGAGCGTGTGAGTTTCTTTGGGGTTTGTGGGCTTGTTTGGTCTGGTGTTTTATCTTTGTACGGTATTAAAATCTGCATGATTATGAGACATCCTAATTCGATTTTTAATTTTGTGAGGCTTCCGGATATTATTTCGTTGGGCAACGGCTTGTCGGGGGCTGCTTCTATTTATCTGAGCCTGAATGGCTATTTCGCGGCGGCTATTGCGGCTGTGGGCGTTGGTGCATTGTGCGATTTGGCCGATGGAAAGGTGGCGCGAAAAATGGGACTTTCGTCGGAGTTTGGGAAGCAAATTGACTCGCTTTGCGATTTGGTGAGCTTTATTCTGGCGCCTATGGTTTTTCTGTATAGTATTGGTTTACAAGCACCTTGGGCGGTTGCGATTGAGGGATTGTATGTGCTCAGTGGTATCAGTAGGTTGGCGCGTTTTAATGTTACGGGGACTACGGGTGGGGGTAAGTTTTTTGAGGGTGTGCCTGTGCCAGTGAGTTTTTTCTTGCTGGGTGTGTATTTTCCGCTCGTGTGGTTCAACCTCAGTTTCACGATTTTGGCAGTTTTGTTTCTGATCCATGCCGTTCTGATGGTTTCTACGGTAAAGATTCCGAAACTTTAATTGCTAGGTAATTTCGCAAGTAGCGGTATTCCTACGGGGTAGGAATACCGCTGCTGTGTTTTTAGGCTTTTGTAATGTCTATAATTTGCTGCGCTAGTGCTTGGCTGTTGCTCAGGTTTCCGCCATTTTGTAGCGAATCGAGCAGTTGTTGGGCGAGTTTTGCGGTGGTGCTTAATTTCTCATCGTACATTGCCGTAGAACTTGTCATGGAACTTTTGCTGCGTTTCAGGTCGATATGCGTTTTTACCCTTGCCAGTAGTTCTTGGCGGTGGAATGGCTTGGTTACATAATCTACTGCGCCGAGTTCAAAACCTTTTACGGTGCTTTCTATGTCGGTGCGTGCAGTAAGGAAAATCACGGGTATGTCGGCGGTATTTGGGTCTTCTTTGAGTTGCCTGCATACTTCAAAGCCATCGACTTCGGGCATCATTACATCGAGCAAAATGAGATCGATGGCATTTTCTTTCACCGCTTGTAGTGCCTCGGAGCCGTTTGTCACGGGAATGATGTTGTACTTTTCTTTCCTGAGTATGTACCTCAAAAATTCGATGTTTGTGAAAACATCGTCGGCAACAAGAATAGATGTTGGTTGATTACTCATCGTTTTGCTTTATTTGAAGCTTATGATCATTTATTTTTTTACTATACTAATACGTGCAAGGCTTCTTGCAGTAGTTTTTCTTTTTCGATTGGTACAACGCCCAAACGTTCGCAGACCAGTCCGCCACCCATATTTGCAAGAGCTGCTGTAAATTCTATACTCATTTTACATGCCAAACATAAACTTGCGATACTAATAACTGTGTCGCCTGCACCAGAAACGTCGGCGATGTCGCGGATAAGTGCTGGTATTACCGTGTATTTTGTGCCGTCTGATACGAATACGCCCAACTCCGACAGGGTTACCAATAGGTATTGCTGTTGGTACTTTTGGTGTAGTTCTTTTACAACATCAAAAAGTTTGTCGAAGTCGCCTTTTTTTAACGCTTGGTTTGTACCCTCTTGCAGTTCCTTAAAGTTTGGTTTAAAGAGTGTAACGTCTTTGAAATTCAAAAAGTTCCGTTTTTTGGGGTCAACTAAGGTTGGAATGCCATTTAATTTTGCCCATGCTGT
>JBDKHP010000163.1:0-7412 GCA_039797645.1 Bacteroidota bacterium | reverse complement strand
ATCCTGAAACGCGGACGCAGCTGGAGGAGAGTAAAATTTCGCAACAAGGTTTGCTTGGACACTACAAAGCTAAAATCGACATCGAAAATTATGTGGATGCGATGATTCGTGCGAAGAATTCGGGAATTGTAATCTCTAAAGAAACCTTTAACTTACAGTATGTTACCGATGGTGATATGTTGCAATTGGTAGAGAGTATGATAAAGCTCCAACAGGCAGATTTGCAGGTGAAGGAGGCTGATTTACTTCGGATGAAAATCGTAGGTGGGAATATGGAAAAAATGGCCGATGCGTTGATTCGGATAAAGATTTCCCAGCTCGAAAATGTTTCAGTAGAAGAACTAATTCAGTTTCACTTGATTGGTGGTGCAGTAGATGATTACGTAGTTGCCCTTGAATTAGTTCGCAATAACCATCTGGATTTGGTGAAACAAGATATTATTAACCACCAACTGAACGGGGGTGATATTGTGAATTTTATTTCAGCCTATGCAATGAACAAGAATTTCAGGATGGGCATTACCCGCGATGAACTTGAAATTGCAAGTGTAAATGGGGCAGATGTGAGTGAGGTGCTTACTATAATTCGGAGTACTAAAGACAAACCGTACGAGATTGATTTTCAGTTTGCTGTGGAATTGAGTAATGCAGACGTGACACCTACTGAAGCCATCGCTTGGGCAACTGTCCCGAAAGTGGTGTTGGTAGAGCCATCGCCGAGTATCGTGACGCGTAATGGAATTGAGATTCTACCGAAAGTAACGGTTACGCTTCGGGGGAAAATTGAGAATTATTTTAGTCACTCTCGCGAAGAAGTGGTGTTTGATAGGGTGCGGGAAGCTTTGATTACCGAGATGGAAACTTTTGGAACACATGAAGATATTCTGCATAATTTAGAATGGATTTCAAAGAGGTTATTGCACCAACTTCAAGGCCGACAGGAAATGTCGCATACGCTATATAAACCAGAGAACGAGATACGGCGTGATATTGATGAGAATGACAAAAAAGAACAGCGCCTTAACGAGGAGAGTGCGTTTGAACTTTTGGATGTGAGTATCGCAGATATTTTGATCGGTAAGGATATATTCGAACAACTCAGAATGCGCGAAGCTGAATATTACAAAGAGTTGTCGAAAAAAGATTCGGAAAAAAGAATCTCGCTTGCACGGGCTGATGAAGAAGAGGCTAAAGCCAGACTGATTAAATCCAGAGCACAGCTCCATGAAGGTATGGCGAAGGGGTTCGAGTCGGGTAAGGATTTGAGTAAAGAGTACCTTAAAGGTGAAATTTTTGGGTACGGAGACGAAATAAAGAAAAAAGAAAAATAGAGATATAAATGGACGCTAGCTACGAACAAATACGCAAGTACCTTATGTATGGGGTTGGGATCGGAATCGGAATAGCCGTTTTACTGATCTTTTACCATTTAATTAGTGCAAGTCTTTCGATAGAATCTGAGTTTGTGGACCCTACGGGTTTTGAGATAAACAACGAAGTTAGGTCTTGGGAATTATCGCCATTTGGGTTGGCTCTGATTGTTCTTGCTGGAATGATTATTCCTTTCTTAATATTTTTGGTGGGAGCTTACGGAAGTTATTGGTGGGAAGCCCGTGTTTCAGGTCTCCGCTTGTCGTTTTTTCAGCTTATAAAAATGCACCTACGTGGTGTTTCGCGTAAACATGTGGTTAAGTTACTCATTCGGGCTTATCATGCTGGCTTGGAGCTAGAGGCAGAGAGTGTGGTGAACGAAGTTCTTGCGGAGGTAGATGTTGACCGTGTAGTCTCAGTTATGATCTCTGGCGACAATGCCAATGTGGAAACGAAGTTCAAAGATATGTGCAAACACTTTCTTTCGGGTGTCGATCTTGAAAAAGTGATGGAGGCAATGAAAACTGCTGTTAGTTCGGGCTACGAACATAGCTTGAATTACAATGAGTTGGCCAATCATTCTTTGTCAAAGGTCGATGTGCAGAAACTGGTAGATGCGTATCTTTCGGCTAAGAATGGCGACATCGAAATTTCGTTGAACAAACTTAAAGAACATGATTTAGCCAACGGTGATATTACAAAAACTGTCGATGCGCTGATTGCGGCCTTGAATGCAAACATCACACGTATTACATTTGAAGATATTGCGGCAATTGACTTAGCGGGTCTGGATGTAAAACAAGCTGTCCGTTCGGCGATAGTGCCACGCGTTTTTGAAACTACTGGGGTTATGGGGCACGCTCGCGATGGTGTGCAACTCACAATGAAAGTAAAGGTTACCGTACGTTCAGTTCTGAAACGCTTGCTTGGTGGTGCAGGCGAAGATACCATAATCGCTCGTATCAACGAGAGTTTGGTGTCAGAAATTGGCCAATCGCATTCGCACACTGATATCCTAGTGAGTGCTTTCGAGTTAGCTGATCGAGTAGAGCGTAAGAAAGACTTTTTGGGCGAAGGCACCGCGTACGAAATTCTGTCGATCGACGTTTCTGATATTGAGGTAGGGCGGGATATCAACGCAAGTCTGAAAATTGAACAAGCTCGTTCGGATGCAGCTCAGGCACGAACCGATCTTATCCGGGCTGAGGAAAAAGTAAAAAAAGCAATGGCGGCTGCATTCATTGAAGGCACCCTTACCCCAAAGGAATATTTCGAAATGCTCAATACCCAAGCGGATACTGGTATGCGAAAATCTATGTCGGATCGACCCCATGAAGATCCTCGACGAAAAAAATAATATTCCTAAACAGTTTTGGCAACGCTACGATTCAGGTTTTTAACCCGATTCGTAGCGTTTTTATCTAATAAATTTCAACTCACAATGATATATTTCGACAATGCGGCCACAACGCCTATGTTTCCTGAGGTAATCGAGACTATTTCAAAACTTATGATTCAAGTTTGGGGAAATCCTTCGTCAGTACACCACTACGGACGCACAGCAAGAGTCCAAATTGAAAGAGCACGGCGTTTTGTGGCAGAGGCAATGAATGTTTCGCCGTCTGAAATCTTCTTCAATTCGGGAGGCACAGAGGGCAACAATATGGTGTTGCGATTGGCTGTACAGAATTTGGGAATCAAGCGCATTGTAACTTCCCCACTCGAACATCCCTCGGTTCTCCGAACTGCCGAATGGCTTGCTGCACATACCGATTGTGAACTCTCGCTACTCGCTGTTGACGGCCTTGGTCATTTTGAAAATACCCAACTCGAACAAATACTTGCCGACAAGAAACCTACCTTGGTAAGTCTTATGCACGCAAACAACGAAATTTCCAACTTGCTTTCTATTAAGGATGTAAGTACATTGTGTCACAAGTACAACGCCCTATTTCATAGTGATATGGTGCAGACCGTTGGCCACTACCAGATAGATTTGCAAGCAATTGATGTCGATTTTATCGCCTCGTCGGCGCATAAATTCCACGGCCCCAAAGGCGTAGGTTTTCTTTACATCAACCCCGAGCGCGTACGTATGGAATCCTGGTTTACTGGTGGTGGGCAAGAACGCAATATGCGTCCAGGAACTGAAAACATAACGGGTATTGTCGGTTTGGCCAAAGCTCTCGAGTTGTCACTCACTGACATTGATGCAAAAATTGCCCACGTAAAGGGGCTCAAAAAACTGATGATCCAAGAATTGCAAAGTTTTCTACCTTCCGTCAGTTTTATAGGCGACAGCGAAGAACGTGGGCTTTACACCGTCTTGAGTGTCGTTTTTCCAGCCAACAAATACGACGAAATGTTGGTGGCCAATCTCGACATCGAAGGGATAGCAGCATCCATGGGTAGTGCCTGTGCATCGGGTACGAGCGTTGGTTCTCACGTAATTGAGGCACTCGCTTATGCTCCAGACACATACCCCATTCGGTTTTCGTTCAGTCACATGAACACCCCAGACGAAGTGCGAACTTGCACCGCCGTACTCCGAAAACTGTTGGTGTAATTCGGCTGGGGGCAAGTTTTTAACCCCCTGAACCTTCATTTGTATGGAATTGTGAGGTAAATCGCCCCCAACCAAAGGTTTCATTTTGGTACATTTGTGTTTTGCCATATTTGCTACACTAAAACCATGCACATGAAACACATTTGTACAATTGCCTTCGTGGTGTTTTTATCCGTTTTCGGAATTTTCCGCACACAAGCCTGCACCAACTTCCTCGTCACCAAAGGTGCTTCTGCAAGCGGGCACAACATGATAAGCTACTCCGCCGATTCGCACTTGCTTTACGGCGAACTCTATCACTGGCCAGCCGCCGATTACGCAGCAGGCACATGGGAAGAAATCTACGAGTGGGATTCTGGCAAACACCTCGGCCATATACCACAAGTCGCCCACACCTACAACGTTGTAGGCAATATGAACGAACACCAAGTAGCCATAGGCGAAACAACCTTTGGTGGCCGCAATGAACTCGTAAACACCAAAGGGCTATTAGACTATGGTAGCCTTATTTACATCGCCCTAAAACGCTCCAAGACAGCCCGCCAAGCCATACAAGTAATGACAGAACTTGTCGCAACACATGGCTATTACTCTAGTGGTGAGTCGTTTTCAATAATGGATGCCAACGAAGTCTGGATCCTCGAAATGATTGGCCGTGGCGAAGGCATCAACGGCGCCTTGTGGGTAGCCATGCGCATACCCGACGGCTACATAAGCGGCCACGCAAATCAAGCACGCATCACCCAATTCCCCCAAAAGAAATACAAGTGGAACGACCCCAAAGCCGACGTTTTCTACGCAGCCGACGTCGTAAAATTTGCAACCGACAAAGGCTGGTACAAAGGCCCAGCAAAAGACTTCAGCTTTTCCGACACCTTCGCGCCCGTCGATTTTGGAGCAGCCCGGTTCTGCGACGCCCGCGTATGGGCCGGATTCCTAAAAGCAGGCTGCCCCGTACAAGCCTACGAAGCCTATGCACTCGGCCACGATCTCAGCAAACGGATGCCACTCTGGGTAAAACCCGACAAAAAAATCGCCCTACACGCCGTGATGGACATCATGCGCGACCACTACGAAGGCACACCCATGGACATGACCAAAGACTTTGGCGCAGGCCCTTACGCTCTACCCTACCGCTGGCGTCCCCTCACATGGAAAATCGACTCCGTAGAATACCTCAACGAACGCGCCATTGCCACCCAGCAAACAGGCTTTGTGTTTGTTGCCGAAGCACGCGCCGAACTCCCCGACGCCCTCGGCGGCATACTATGGTGGGGCGTTGACGACGCTTCCACAACCGTCTTCAACCCTGTGTACAGCACTTCCACCTACGTCGGCGAAACCGTCCGCGAAGGCAACGGCAGCATGATGCAATGGTCCGACAACGCCGCATTTTGGGTCTTCAATCAAGTCTCGAACTACGCCTACACGCGCTACAACGCCATTTATCCCGAAATAAGAACACTACAACTCGAATTCGAAAACAAGTTCCTAGCCCAAGTTCCCGAAATCGACACCAAAGCCCAAGCCCTCTACGCCAGCAATCCTGCCGAGGCCGTAGCCCTACTGAGCCAATACTCCGCAAGCACAATCGACGCAACAACCGTCCGTTGGAAACAACTTTATAACTACCTGTTTATGAAATATATGGATGGAAATGTAAAAACACCATCAACCGACCAGCGCGACCCCAAGCTCGAACAACCAGGCTATAGTCCCGATTGGTACAAAAACCTTATCAAACAAAACGGCGAAAATCTGAAAGTACCCGCAGGAGGCACAGCTCACTAACGAAAACAAAAAAACGGCTTACGAACATCTTTCGCAAGCCGTTTTTTCATAAAAAAACCAAAAACCATCCGAATTCAAAAAAAAATAAAAATAATGATAAGGAGCTGTAGCCCAACAATATTTGTAAAGGCTGCTGCCGGCTATCCGCTTGTAGTCCTCGCTGGAGGGTACGAAATCAGTAGGCCGCTCGTGTATTTCAATCCAACACTTTCATTAACTGACACTTCCGTTCACCAGCTGTGGGCTACCGCTACTATCCGGGCTAGTTCGGTCGGCAGCACCATTTGTAACGCCGTAGGTTGGCGGGGCAAGTACTTTCCATTGGCCTACGGCCATGTGGCGTTTTACCACTTGAAATAACCATCGGAGTTATACGTGTTAAAACGGCTTACAATATTACAGACCAACAAAAACTGCAACAATTTGTAAATCAGATTATCAAAAAAAAGGGCATAGGCTTGTTCTATACAATAGCAGCAATAGCCTAGTACAATCGTACTGAAGTATAAGTTAATGAAAATATTAGATTGAAATTCGTGGGCTGCCTATAAAGTATCTACCTTCCAGCGAGAACTACAATGCGAATGTTCGTCAGCTGCCTATACAAATTTTGTGGAGCAACAGCTTCCTATTAATATTTTTGCTTTGTGTGGGTCTTGCCTTTTTGTGCGATTTTATTTTCAATAGTGTTGTTTATGAGTGTATTAGCGAGCTTCTGATCCTCTCTATTCATTTTCGTCGATTTGAAACACCTGATACGTTTGGGCTTGTAGCAACCTTTTATTTCGGCAGTTTTGCGCAAATTATTATTATTGCGGACTGTGTAAGCTTTGTACAATCCTATTTGCAACATCTGGTGCTTCAAGGGCGTTTAATCTGTGAAGCCCTAAATATGTAGTTATGAAAAATTTGATTCTTGCAGCTGTGCTTTTTTGTTGTGTTCAAGGTGCATTTGCCCAAGCTTGGGAAGCTGGTTTTATGGTGGGTATTGGGTACAATTTACCCAATGTTACCACTGAAGCGACGTATAACGATCAGTTGGTAAGCATTGCTTCGGCGGGTTCAAACAACGGATACCGAGCGGTTGCCTTTGCGCGTTATGTACCTGCTTTCTTTCCTGTTTTTATTCAGTTTGATATTTTGGCTGCCCATACTTCGGGTGGTATTGCGTTTGGAATGAGCAATTTTGGCAACGAAAATTTTCCGATGAGTATAGACAGGTTTGTGCCGACGGCTATGGTGGGTATTCGTTTTACCCCACGTTTCCGGATTTCGGGAGGCCCCGTGTATTCGTTTACCTATGGTTCTACTATAAAGAATGAAAAAGTAATGGAGGCGGTGTTCAAGCCCGGCGAAATTGGGATGCAATTTGTCGCTGGTTTAGACTACGGGAATTTGTGCTTCGATTTGCGATACGAATCGACTTTCGCCCATGGTGGTTATACCGAATTTAGGTTTCAAAACAATGGTAAGCTATCGTTTTATAAAGGTATTTCGGAGTTGTCACTCCTAGTTGGCTACCGTTTTGGTGACTATTCCAGCCGAAGGCGATCTACGAAAACTTATAAGTAGAGTCTGTTTTTTTAGTCGATCTCTGCGTTGGATCGAATTTTTTAAATGCTCATTTACAAGTAGTAAACTCCGCTTTAAAAAATCCAATCCGCCTTGACCTCAACTAAAAAAA
>JBDKHP010000162.1:0-4954 GCA_039797645.1 Bacteroidota bacterium | reverse complement strand
TACGAGGATGAATACAAAGAGATTATCAACCGAGAGTGCTTTCTCGATTAAGTAAGCTGTGTAGTATTCCGAGGCGCGTTCGGTGCCCATATCGAAATAGACGTAGATACCGAACAAAAGGGCAAGGCTAATCCAGAGAAGACTCCAGCCAATGGCTTCTTTATTGCTGACTTCGTGGGCATTGCGGTTTGCGCCGAGGTCTATGGCAAGCATAATTATGACAAGAATCCCGAAGAGAATCATACTGAGTCCTTCGGAAAATACATGTGCTCCTTGTTGTAGTAATAGCATGTGTTTGAGGTGTATTTGTTGTTATGATTTAATTTAATGTACGTCGATGCCACGCATCATGAAGTAAAGGTGACCAAGGGTCTTAAGTATTTCGTCGAGATACTCTTCCACACCACGCCTGCTACCTGGGAGGGTGTAAATCTGACATTGGCCAATCGTGCCAGCGATACTTCTACTGAGCAAGGCATTGGGTTTGTTCTGCCCGTATTTCACGCGAATAAGCTCCATAATGCCCGGAATTTCTTTTTCAATCTGGGGCTTTAGGGTGTCCACGGTGATATCCCTAGGGCCAATGCCAGTGCCGCCTGTAGTAATGAGGGCGTCGGTGCCATTTGCGAGGCAGGCTTGTAGTACTTCGTTTAGCTTGCTGGCTTCGTCGGCGATTATTTCTCGACTAATCAGTACGCTACAATTTGTCTTTTCGTAGTAGTCTTTTATTTTGAGTTCGGCACGTGGGCCGCTCAAATCTTCATATTCACCCTGCGAAGCTCTGTCGGAAAGGGTAAGTATGTGTATCTTTAGTGTTTCTGGGAGCATCGGTAAGTTTTGTGGGTTATTTTTTTACTTGTGCACTGGTTTTGCCAAACCGACGTTCGCGCTTTTGGAAGTCCAGAATGGCGGCAAAAAATTCTTCGCGGTGAAAATCGGGCCAAAACAAATCGGTAAAGTAAAACTCCGAATAAGCACTTTGCCAGAGAAGAAAGTTACTTAGCCTATATTCGCCACTGGTACGAATAATAAATTCTGGATCGGGGTATTTGCTGGTATATAAGTACTTGGAAATGGTACTTTCATCGATTTCGCCCAAACTCAGAGTGCCGTTTTTTACAGCTTCGGCAATTCGCTGGGTGGCGACTGTTATTTCGTTGCGTGCGCCGTAGCTAAATGCCAAGACGAAGGTGATGCCCGTGTTGTTCTTGGTGGCGTCGATACATTCGTGTAGCGTAGCCAACGACTTGCTCGTGAGTCGCGAATGGTCGCCAATGGTCTCAAAACGCACGTTGTTTTCCATAAAATCCGGAAGGTCGTTCTTTAAGGTGCGCATTATCAGACTAATAATTGCATTCACTTCGTATTTTGGTCGGTTCCAATTCTCGATCGAAAAGGCATATAAAGTCAGAAATTTGACACCAATATTATCGGCGGCACGTAGCACAAGCTTCACCGAATCGACGCCAGCACTATGACCCATTACCCGAACTTTGCCATGTTGTTGAGCCCATCGGCCATTTCCGTCCATGATGATGGCCACGTGGCTTGGTACCTTATTTTTGTCGATATCGTGAATTAGAGACATACGTTTAAGCTTTTCTACACTATTAAATAAAGATGGGCAAAGTTATAGATAAAAAAATGTTTCCAACAAACTTCAATAATTAAAAATCCTTATCACAACAGTCTTATAAACAGCGATTTTACTTTATCCTTATTGTTCGGTAAGTCTTAGTAAATGGACCAATGACGCGTAGTCGCCTGTTTGTTGTAGTTATTCAACCCACAAATTCCCTGTGAATACGAAGCTAATATTTTGGCCAAAAAGCTACTACTTAGGGGCGATTCATAGGCCAAAGAGGCTAGGTGTATCGCCCAAAAGTTGTTATCTTGCGGCGCGTTGCAACACACGAAATCATTTGAAGCAGTTGTCCAAAACTTGGGCCATTTCAGAATTTTTAAAACATAAGAGACCAATGAATAAGCATTTTTTGCTATTATTTACAATATTTACGTTGTTTGTATTTCCAGGCTGTGAAGCTCAGAACCCCGAACCAACCATCTTAATGCGCACCACAATGGGCGATATTAAGATAAAATTGTACAAAGACACGCCACAACATCGCGATAATTTCCTGAAACTAGCTAAAGAATCGTTCTACGATAGTTTGCTCTTCCATAGGGTGATACGCACTTTTATGGTACAAACAGGCGATCCTAATTCCAGAAGAGCCGATGCCTACACAAATCTTGGGTCTGGCGGCCCGGGTTATACCATACCTGCCGAATTTGTACAGAAATACTTCCACAAACGGGGTGCACTTTGTGCAGCGCGTGCTGGCGACCAAACGAACCCAAACAAAGAATCGTCGGGTTCGCAGTTCTACATCGTGCAGGGGCGCAAGTACACACCCGAAGAACTCACCAATTTCGAGCGTCAACTTAATATGCAACAAGCCTCTCCAATTATCAGGGACTATGTACAACTACCCGAAAATCAAGCACTTTTCGACGAAATTGTAAGCTACCAACAAACACGCAATGGCCGTGCCCTAGACAGTATTGGCACAGTGATTATCAACAAACTCCGCACCCAAGGTAAGCTCAATATCGAGTATAAATTCAGCCCCGAGCAGATTCGCGCCTACCAAACAGTGGGCGGAACACCCTTTCTGGACGGACAATACACCGTGTTTGGCGAGGTGATAGAGGGCATGGACATTGTCGATAAAATTACCGAAGTCGAAACCCAAAAAGGAGATCGCCCCTTGGTCGATATCCGTATCCTAGAAATGAAAATTGTGGAATAAAAGCCGCATAAATATACATCCATGATAGACAAAATACAAGATTACCTGAAACACGTAGAAAGTTTTGTGGCACAAAATGCCGACGAACTCGAGCAATTTCGCATAGAATACCTTGGCAGCAAACGCGGCCTTGTAAAACAACTTTATGCCGACTTTAAAGCCGTTGCCGATGCTCAAAAACCACTCGTGGGTAAGCTTCTCAACCAGCTAAAAGACACCATTCAAGAAACCCTCGACACCCAAAAATCAAAACTCGAACAAGATGCGGGACTCGATCCCGGTCTCGATCTCACACGTCCGGCAAGTCCCATAAATCTCGGTTCGCGCCACCCCGTGGCCATGGTGCGCAACGAAATCGTCGATATTTTCACCCGTTTGGGCTTCACCGTAGCCGAAGGCCCCGAGGTTGAAGACGATTGGCACGTGTTCTCGGCACTCAACTTCCCGCCAGAGCACCCAGCGCGCGACATGCAAGACACCTTTTTCATCAACACCGACCCCGAAATACTCCTCCGCACCCACACCTCATCGGTACAAGTACGTGCGATGGAACACCAAAAACCACCGCTTCGCATCGTGATGCCAGGCCGTGTATTTCGCAACGAAGCCGTTTCTGCCCGTTCGCACTGTATTTTCCACCAAGTAGAAGGTCTGTATATCGACAAAGACGTAAGCTTTGCCGATCTCAAACAAACGCTCCTTTACTTTGCCAAAGAATTCTTCGGCGCCGACACCCAAATACGCCTCCGCCCCTCATACTTCCCCTTCACCGAACCATCGGCAGAAGTCGATGTATCTTGCTCGCTTTGCGGCGGCAAAGGCTGCAACGTATGCAAATACAGCGGTTGGCTCGAGATTTTAGGCTGCGGCATGATAGACCCCAACGTACTCGAAGCCTCAGGCATCGACAGCAAAATCTATAGCGGTTTCGCCTTCGGTTTAGGCATCGAACGCATCGCCATGATGCGCTTTGGCGTCAAAGACATCCGCCTGTTCTTCGAGAACGACGTCCGTTTTCTCAGCCAATTTAGCAGGGTGTAAAAAACCAGATAACACAAAAAAGCCCGACTCAAACGAATCGGGCTTTTTTTGTGACTATTTCACAATTTTGGCAAAAATCAGCGACTGAATCCGCGCCAAATCCGCATCAGTTTCCACAAAATTGGGCATCACTAATGGCCGCGCCAAAACCCTCGGCGCATACCGCGACCGTCTCGCTTCGAGCACCACTTTTCCCACATCCATAGCCACAGATTTAGGCAAACGCCCCGCATTGCATTCCGCCCTAGCAATCTCAAATTCAGTATAATACACCTGCGCCAAACGTGGCAACACCCGCGCCTCTACCGGCCTGATATACACCGCCTCCACCCTATTTGGCAGCAAACGCGCCACCGAATCGTACACCAAATGATCCGCCGTCGCATCGTCGCCCAGCAGCACCAAACGCGCCTCCGGAAACTTAGCAGCCAACTCCAGAATCCGCGCAATTTTATGGTCAAAGCGCAGCCCTTCACCCTGAAACAAATACACCGAATCGGGCAACAGTCCACAACGTTTCAGATTCTTCTGCACCCTACCGCGCAACCATTCCGGCGAGTTCGACACCACATAAAACGCCACATACGGCCCAGCTTCAAACGCCCGATACAAAACATCAGCCCCAGCATATATCTTACTCGTAAAGAGCGCATTCCAAAGCATTGGCAGCTTTTTCGTACCCGTAATCCGAAAAGTATCATCATAATCGCTCACCACCACAAAACGCTGTTGCGCCCTCGCAGCACTTCCGCACAACACAAAGCCCACAACAAAGCCCCAAAAACAAGCCAAAATCCATCTCATAAATTCAAAATTTAAAAACACCCGACATAGATACACGATTAAAACAGCAAAGCCAAACCCCATCACCAATAAACACCCAAAAGCAAAAAAAACAAAGCAAAAAATCGCAAAAACCATCCGAAAAAAAAGAAAAAAAAATAAAGATAAGGAGCTGTAGCCCAACAATATTTGTAAAGGCTGCTGCCGGCTATCCGCTTGTAGTCCTCGCGTTCGGGAACCGAATCAACTGGAAACCTTTGTATTTCAGTCGAATAATGTCAGCTTGCTGCCGCCACATCACACCGCTGTGGGCTACC
>JBDKHP010000161.1:0-3400 GCA_039797645.1 Bacteroidota bacterium | reverse complement strand
TTGAAACGGGCTCTTAATCAGGTAGATGCAATTTCGGCACGTTCGTTTATCCAGGGGGCGAATCAGATTGTGTACGAAAAACAATCGGGCACGTACGATGTGTCTTGTTGTCATCCAGATTATGCAATACTCGAGAATTTGAAACCTACGAAGGGTCGGTTTTTGAACCAAGAGGACATAGACAAAACCCGCAAAATGGTTGCCATTGGCGAAACGGTTGAGAAAGAATTGTTCAAGGATTCGAGCAGTGTGGGGAAGTACGTTAAAGTGAATGGTGTGCCTTTTAAAGTGGTTGGGGTGTTTCACGACAACGAACGCGATATGCGTAGGGTGTATATTCCAATTTCGACGGCACAGAAAGTTTTTGCAGAACAACGCAGTTTCGACAATATTTCGCTTACCACGACGGCCAATGTGGAACAAAGTAATGCGATGGTGGCCGATATTCGTAACAAAATGGCCACAAGGCATTTCTTCGACCCGAAAGATGAACGTGCGATAAATGTGTGGAATACCGTAGAGGCTTATGCCCGCACCATGCAGCTCTTCTTGGGCATTAAGCTCTTTTTGTGGGTGATTGGTATCGGCACAATAATCTCGGGCATCGTGGGGGTGAGTAACATTATGCTCATTGTGGTGAAGGAACGCACGAAAGAAATTGGCATCCGCAAATCCTTGGGTGCGACTCCGATGTCGGTGATTAGTCTCATTTTGCAGGAGTCGATTGTGATAACTGCCGTGGCAGGCTATGTGGGTCTTGCCATGGGTGTAGGATTGTTGGAGTTAATTTCGTCGGTAATGCCCGATACGCCGTTCTTTAAAAACCCGAGTGTAGATATGACAGTGGCTATTTCTGCCACGGTGTTGCTTGTAGTTGCGGGGGCATTGGCGGGTTTGTACCCCGCCAGACATGCGGCCAATATCAAACCAATAGAAGCGCTACGAGACGAGTAAATCGGTCTGAGAATCGCTAATGCAAAAATAAGTTTATCCTTCAAACAACTATAATTATGTTCGATTCGGATTTGTGGAAAGAGATTTATATGGCAATGACGAAGAACAAACTTCGGTCGTTCTTAACTGCCTTTGGCGTTTTTTGGGGTATTTTTATGCTTATTGTGATGCTTGGCGCAGGCAAAGGGCTGGAAAATGGGGTGTACGATGGCATGGGCGATTTCTCTCTGAACAGTGCCTTCATGTGGACACAACCCACTTCGCAAGCCTACAAAGGTTTCCTTAAAGGCCGACAGTACAGTTTCGACAATGGAGATGTAGAAGCGATTAAACGCAACGTAGAAGGTCTCGATTATTTCGCCCCACGCCTAAATAGCGGTTGGAAAAGCACAAGCGGCATTGTAAGAGGCGACAAAAGTGCCAATTTTGCGGTGTTTGGCGACTACCCCGAATGGAACAAAATAGACCCCATGACGGTGATTCTAGGCAGACACCTCAACGCAAGCGATATTCAAGAACAACGAAAAGTATTGGTAATCGGCCAAAGGGTACGAGACGAGTTTTTTAAGCCCACGGAGTCTATAATAGGAGAAACTATCCGCATACAGGGCGTGTATTTTACGATTATCGGTGTGGTGAAATCGAAGAAAAAGGGTGGCGAGGCTGAAAATGAAAACAGCAATATCTTCATGCCTTTCAGCACCATGCAGCGAACGTTCAACTACGGCGACAAGGTGGGGTGGTTCTCTTTTACGTCTGCCAAAGGACACCATATCACAGAGATAGAAACGCAAATTATTGACATCATTAAGAAGCGACATACAATTTCGCCGACCGACGACAGAGCTGTCGGGCATTTTAACGTGGAAGAACAAGCCCAAAAAATGTGGGGATTGTTCTTCGGAATTGCCACCCTGACATGGATTGTGGGGCTGGGAACGCTCATTGCAGGGGTAATTGGCGTGAGTAATATTATGCTCGTAATTGTGCGCGAACGAACCAAAGAAATTGGGATTCAACGGGCATTGGGGGCAACGCCTTGGAAAATACGCGGCCATATCGTAATGGAATCTGTGGTGCTTACAAGTGTGGCAGGCTACATTGGCTTGTTATGTGGCGTGTCGCTCATAGAAGGTATTAGCATGGCTATGCTGAAAATGAATGTGGACACGGGTATGTTTTCGTCGCCCGGGGTCGATCTGAAAATTGCAGTAATGGCATTGCTCGTGCTGATTGCTTCGGGGGCCTTGGCCGGGTTAATTCCAGCCCAGCGAGCCGTGAGCATCAAGCCAATAGACGCCCTTCGCGACGAATAATACTATTGAAATCAACTAATTAAGAATACTATACACAGCAAAGTTAAAATCGCTAATTCAAAATCGCTCAAGATATGAAGGTAATATTGCGTTACACATTGGTGCTCGTTGCACTCATCGTATTTTTTGGTTTGTTCTACGTGTTGTACCAAAAAGGACAAGAAAAACCAGAAGTTGTAGAAACAACCAGCCCCACGATGGATACCATCGTAAAAAAAACCGTTGCCACTGGCTCAATTGTGCCACGTAAGGAAATCGAGATTAAACCCAAAGTCTCGGGAATTATAGAAGAACTCTATGTCGAGGCAGGTAAAATGGTAAAAACTGGCGACGTGTTGGCCAAAGTGAAAGTGATCCCCGACATGCTTAGCCTCAACAACGCAGAAACGCGTCTCGAAAATGCAAAACTTAGCTTAGATTTAGCCCAAACGGAATACGACCGCCAAAAATCGCTCTTCGATAAAAAGGTAATCGCCGAAGCCGACTTCCTCACAGCCAAAAACAACTACTCCAAAGCAAAAGCAGAAGTCGAATCGTCTGAAAACAATTTACAGTTGATAAAAGAAGGCTCGTCGAAAAAAATGGGCAAAGTTACGAACACGCTCATTAAGGCAACCGTTTCGGGAATGGTACTTTCTGTACCCGTAGAAGCCGGAAACTCTGTAACTGAGAGCAATACCTTCAACGACGGAACAACAATCGCCACCATTGCAAACATGCAAGACATGATTTTTAAGGGCAAAGTCGATGAATCTGAAGTTGGCAAACTATCTGAAAACATGGAACTTGTGCTCGTTGTAGGTGCAATCGAAAATCAGAAATTTACAGCCAAGCTTGAGCATATTGCGCCAAAAGGTGTTGCCGAAAATGGTGCAATCCAATTTGAAATCAAAGCCACAGTAGTACTGAAACCCGGACAATTTATCCGCGCAGGCTACAGCGCCAATGCCGACATCGTACTCGACAAACGCGAGAACGTACTTACAATCAACGAATCCCTCATCAGTTTCCGCAACGATTCAGCCTTCGTGCAGGTACAAACCAAACCGATGATATTTGCAGAACGCCAGATTAAAACTGGACTTTCCGATGGTATCAACGTGGAAGTCCTCAGCGGCATTAAACTCACC
>JBDKHP010000160.1:0-2713 GCA_039797645.1 Bacteroidota bacterium | reverse complement strand
GTGGTTATGCGAAATAGCCACTCACGGTTTGGAAGAATTCTTTGGCCAGATGCTTGTTGGCCGCCATAAGTTGTTTGCCAAATATGTAATTGTCGCCGCCTGAAAAGTCGGCTACGTGGCCGCCTGCTTGTTGTAGAATGAGGGTGGCTGCGGCGCAGTCCCATGGGGATAGGTTGTATTCCCAGAATGCGTCGAAGCGTCCGCAGGCTACGTAGCAGATGTCGGTGGCGGCTGAGCCTAAACGACGTATGCCGCGACCTACGCGTAGGAAGTGCGCGAGGGCTTGTACGTGGGCGTCGAGGCGCGAGTATTCGTTGTAGGGAAAGCCTGTGCCGATCATGGCATCGGTGAGGGTTTCGGTACCGGATACGGTGATTACACGGTCGTTGCAATAGGCCGAACTGCCTTGCCATGCGTAGTAGGTTTCGCCGGTGGTGACTTCGTGAACGACTCCTACGACGATTTGATTGTGGCTGTCCATCAGGGCAATGCTTACGGCAAAGGGGCCAAAATCGTGGATGAAATTGGAGGTGCCATCGAGGGGATCTACGATCCATTGGTAGCTTTCGCCGACTTTGGTTGATGTGCCTTCTTCTACGATGAATCCTGCTTGGGGAAGTATTTCGCCAAGCATATCGACGAGCATTTGTTCGGCGGTTTTATCGACGTAGGTTACGTGGTCGTGTAGGCCTTTGGTTTCGATGTTGTCTTGGCTAAGCTTGCCGCGTTCGCCGGCTATAAAATCGCCGGCGCGTTGGGCTGCGCTGATTACTTCTTTTACAATTTCTTGGTATTTCATGCGACTTTTGGGCTTTGTGCGGTTTCGCGCATTTTACTATAAGCGAAACGGTTTTTGTGCTTGTTGAAATAATAGATGATGAATAGGCCTGCGAGTACGGAAACGGTGGAGATTATTTCGGCTTGTGTGATGTGATAGTCGCCGATGTGGTAGGTGGTGTTTACGCGTATTTTTTCTACCAAAAATCGTTCTATACCCATTAGCACCAAATAGATACCAGAGAGCATTCCGGCTACGGGTAATTTTTTACGAATAGACCAAAGGATGATAAACACGACGATTCCGGCGATGGCCTCCCAGAGTGGTGTAGGGTACACCATTTGGGGCAATACGTGTGAATAACGGCCAACGTAGCCTTCTATTGGGATTCCGGCGTTTATTACGTTGTGCGGGTAGTTATATTGCCAGAACCATTCGGGCAGGAAGCTGGGAATCTTTGTCCAGGTTACGGGTATGCCCCAGTCGCCGTCGCCAGATGTTTGGCAACCGATACGGCCTACGCCGTAGGCCAAAGCGAGGGGTAGTGCTGCAATGTCTAACATGTGTGCGGTTGGGATGCCTTCTTTCTGGCTGTAAACCCAGATGACAATGCCTGCTACGATGAGTCCGCCGTAGAATGTGAGTCCGCTGAAGGAGAGTAATGAGCCAATTGGGTCGGCCATGAGTTCGTCCCAATTTTCGAGGTTGTGGAATATTTTGGCGCCGATAAGCCCTGCAATGGCAGCCATTACGATGAGTGTGCCTGTAAGTTCGTAGGGATGTGTAACTTGTTCTTCTATTTTGGGTTTTGGTAGTTGCAATTTTTTCTGGTCGCGGTAATTGAGATAGGCCGAAAATGCTGCTGCGGCCAAACCGCCCCAGATGTTTCCGCGAAGCGACAATATGAACTCCTGTGGATTGGTAGAAAATGCGGTGTAGTTGAGTACGGCATCGAGTAATTTGAAACCAAGGAAAAATCCGATGGCAAATGATTGTGCCACAGGCTGAAACTGTGGTGCCAGCCCGACGGTTACTTTGCGGGTGGTTGCCCGTAACAACCCCTCGTTCTCTTTGCGTTGCAATTCGGTTTTGATAACCCACGCTGCCAAAAAGAAGGCTATTGCAACCCAGAATCCGAACATCTGTATGGGTAATGGAAGGTGAATCCCGAACATGTCTTCGAGGGCAAAACTTAAAGTAGGATACATTTTATCTGTTTTTTGAATTTGAAACTCTAAAGAATACCACAACAACTGCTTTGTTGTGGTGCAAAGCTACATATTAAAACAAAAAAACACGTCCATAAAATGAACGTGTTGGTTTATGAAAATCTCTAATTATGGTTAAATTAAAGAATTTGTTCGTTTATTAAGGGTTCACAAACTCAGCCAGCACATTTCCTCGGTGGTTTATAATGCCAAGTTTTACCTTATGTACGGTGTTGATAAGTGCACTATGAAAAGGCAGTTCTACCTTGACGTAATTGCGGGTGAAGCCTGTAACAATACCGCCAGATTCTTTGGATTCAAAAAGTACATATTCTTCTTTACCAAGCTGTTGCTCGTAAAAATGGCGGCGTTTTTTCTCGGAGAGAATTTGCAACATTTTGCTTCGTTGCGCAATTTCGGTATCGGGTACTTTGGCTTCCATTTCAGCGGCCGGGGTATTGGGGCGTTCGGAGTACGAAAATACGTGTAGGTACGAAACGTCCAGATCTGTGAGGTAACGATAGGTCTCGCGAAAGTCTTCGTCGGTTTCGCCTGGGAAACCCACAATTACGTCGGCACCAATGCAGGCATCGGGCATTAGTTCTTTGATCTTTTGTACCCGTTGGGTGTACAAGTCGCGACGGTATCGGCGTTTCATAAGCCCAAGTACCTTGTCGGTGCCAGACTGAAGCGGTACGTGAAAATGTGGTACAAAACGTTGGGAACT
>JBDKHP010000159.1:0-3411 GCA_039797645.1 Bacteroidota bacterium | reverse complement strand
TATCTTCCGATCCAATCTCGACCTCGGCCAATTCAATCACAAATTCACCAGCCTCACAATTTATAACAAACTGCCCTTTGGTTTCGATTTCTTGAATCTCGGCCTGCGACATACCAATAATAAGATCGCCTACAAGCTTCATAGACTTGCCAAGCTTGCGACCCAGCAACTTGAAGTTAGGCTTTATTTTTTTAGATATTACCCCAGAACTGTCACTAAGGTATTCAATTTCTTTTATGTTTACTTCCGAACGTATGATATCGGCAACCATTTCCAAACGATCGTGGAAGGCTGTATCAAGTACGGGTATCATGATTTTTTGTAGGGGCTGACGCACTTTGATGTTTACCTTCCGGCGCAATGCCAATACCATCGACGATATTTTCTGCGCCAAATCCATACGAGCCTCTAGCTCTTTGTCAATTAGGCTACTATTTGCCATTGGGAAACTTTCCAAGTGAACTGACTCTGGTGCTGCTGCATCAGCAGTATGCAAATCGAGGAACAAACGTTCTGCGAAGAATGGAGCGATAGGCGCCATTAATCGGGAGAGGGTTTCCAAACAAGTATAAAGCGTTTGGTAGGCTGCAATTTTGCTTGCGTCGTAGTCGCCACCCCAGAAACGTTTACGGTTCAGGCGCACGTACCAGTTCGAGAGGTTGTCGGCTACAAAGTCAGAAATCAGACGACCCGCTTTTTTGGGCTCGTAAGTCTCGTACATTGTACCTACTTCAGACACCAAGGTGTTGAGCAAGGAAATAATCCAACGATCAATTTCCGGACGTGCTTCCATTGGAATCTGAGCTTCATTACCCGTAAATCCGTCTATATTTGCATACAGCGAGAAGAACGAATACGTATTGTATAAGGTACCGAAGAACTTTCGTTTTACTTCGTCCACACCAGCTGGGTCGAATTTGAGGTTGTCCCACGGGTCGGCATTTGTAACCATATACCAGCGCACTGCGTCAGAACCTTGCTCTTCAATAAGGCTAAACGGATCTACACCATTGCCCAAACGTTTCGACATTTTCTGGCCGTTCTTATCGAGCACCAAACCGTTCGAAACGATGTTCTTAAAGGCAACCGAATCGAACAACATGGTCGAAAGCGCATGAAGCGTGAAGAACCAACCACGTGTCTGATCTACACCCTCAGCAATAAAATCAGCCGGAAAGTTGCGCGAAAAATCCTCCGTATGTTCAAACGGATAATGCAATTGCGCATACGGCATCGCACCCGAATCGAACCACACATCAATCAGATCCGTCTCGCGAATCATCTTTTCGCCATTCGCAGCAACCAGCACAATTTCGTCCACATATGGGCGGTGCAAGTCGAAGCTTTCGTAATTCACTTGAGAATTGTCGCCTTCAGTCCAATCTGCAAGCGGATTCGTTGCCATGAAACCAGCCACCACAGATTTTTCGATCTCAGTCTTGAGTTCGGCTACCGAACCGATGCACAATTCCTGCGAACCATCTTCTGTACGCCAGATAGGCAGCGGAGTACCCCAATAGCGCGAACGCGAGAGATTCCAATCCACCAAATTTTCCAACCACTGGCCAAAACGACCTTCGCCCGTAGATTTAGGCTGCCAGTTGATGGTTTTATTCAACGCCACCATTCTGTCTTTCACAGCCGTAGTCCGTATAAACCACGAATCGAGCGGATAATACAGAATAGGCTTATCCGTACGCCAGCAATGTGGGTAACTGTGTTCGTACTTCGCCACACGGAAAGCACGATTATCATATTTAAGTTTTATCGCAATATCAACATCAACCGAACTCGCATCCGGAGCCAAATTAGGGTCGTACTCATTTTTTACGTACCTACCCGAAAACTCGCCCATGCCGTCCACAAACCGACCCGTGCGCTCCACCAACGTAAGCGAACCGATACCATTCTGTTTCGCCACACGCGCATCGTCTGCACCAAACGACGGAGCAATATGTACGATACCCGTACCATCTTCAGTCGTTACAAAATCGCCAAGCAAAACCCGGAAAGCATCGCCATCTTCTGGCTGATGGTAAGGCATTAGTTGTTCAAAACCAACAGCTTCCAGTTTAGCACCCGGAAATTCGTCGATCACCAAATACGGAATCTTTTTGTCGCCCTCTACGTAATCCTTCAAAAGCAAAGCTGCATCGGCCTCTGGGAAGAAGTTGTGCAACAACGGCTTACCCAAAATTACCGTAATAGGCGCAAAAGTATAAGGGTTAAACGTACGCACTTTTACATACGTAATTTTAGCCCCCACAGCCAAAGCCGTGTTCGATGGCAAAGTCCAAGGCGTAGTCGTCCAAGCCAAAAAGAAAAGCTCCGAATCAGCACCCTCAAAAAGCCATTCCGATTTTTCGTCTCTACGCACTTTAAATTGCGCCACAATCGTCGTATCCTTCACATCGCGGTAGCAACCCGGCTGATTCAACTCATGCGAACTCAAACCCGTACCCGCAGCAGGCGAAAAAGGCTGAATCGTTTTACCCTTATATAGTAAACCCTTCTTATATAACTCTTTAAGCAAATACCATAGCGTCTCGATATAGCGATTGTCGTACGTAATATACGGATCGTCCATATTCACCCAATAGCCCATTTTCTGAGTCAAATCGGCCCAGATGTCAGTATATTTCATCACGTCTTCGCGGCAGCGTTTGTTATAATCGGCCACCGAAATCGACTTACCAATATCCTCTTTCGTAATACCGAGTGCCTTTTCCACACCCAATTCCACCGGCAAACCATGCGTATCCCAGCCCGCTTTACGCGCCACGTAATACCCTTGTTGCGTTTTGTACCGACAGAAAATATCCTTAATCGTGCGCGCCATCACATGGTGAATACCCGGCAAACCATTTGCCGAGGGCGGCCCTTCATAGAAAACATAAGCCGCATTCCCTCTGCGAGAATCCAAACTTTTCTGAAAAGTATCCTGTGTAAACCAATAAGCTTGTACGTCTTTATTCACCTTCGAGAGGTCAAGACCCTTGTGTTCTGGAAATTTATTACTCATAACGCTGTCCATCCATAACGGGTAGTTTTTATTAACACACCACCCATTGGTATTTCTAAAAAATCGTGCAAATATACACTTATAAGCTTGATTCGCAAAGAATCCGTCCCATTCAAAATGCGAAATTTACCAAACCCGCACACCAAACCACCAACCTACCCCAAAACAAAAACACCAAGCCCAAAAACCTCTCAAAAGACAAAAAAAATAAAAAAAATGATTTGGAGCGGTAGCCAAACTTTTCAAATAAGCCCCGCTGCCGGCTATCCGCTTGTAGTCCTCGCGTTCGGGTACGAAATCAACTGGAAACCCCTGTATTTCAGTCGAAAAGCATCAGCTTGCTGACACCGCATCACGCCGCTGTGGGCTACCGCTACTATCCGGGCTAG
>JBDKHP010000158.1:0-2580 GCA_039797645.1 Bacteroidota bacterium | reverse complement strand
ATTCCATGCTATACTATTTGGGTAGCACGGCGTGAGGGACAAACACCACACAAGAAATCCTTCTTTCAATGGGGCTAACAATACTAGCCAGGATATGTGGTAGAAATACCACATAGGCGCCAATTATACCACGTGCCCTTGCGCTTGTCAATAGGTGTTTACACCTAGAAAATAATTGTGAAAACCTGGGTTAAATGCTGTATAATTAATTCATACCAAGCAAACAAGGAAACAAAATGAAATCACGTACTCTGAACGAACATACTGCGAATCTCGCAATGGCTCAAGCTCCCGCTGTTGTGGCTAAGATTGGCCGCAACTTTGCGAAGCCTATCCCTCGTAAGGTTGCAGAAAATAAAAAATCTTTTCTGCAAAAACTGATGAAACTGTGATATAATAGATTTTTAGGCAGTAAGAGGGAACTGTTAAAAACCCTCGATTCTCTTAGATTGGAAACTTCAAATGGCTACTTCTACTAAAACTGTGAACTACACTCCCGAGCAAACTACCAAGATGGTTGCCGATTACGCTGCTGGCGTGACCGTGGAAACTATTGCTACTGAGTTAGGCAAGTCAGCCCGTTCTATCATCGCGAAGCTGTCGCGTGAAAAGGTGTACAAGGCAAAAGAATACAAGACTAAGACGGGTGATACTGTCGTTAAGAAGGACGAACTTGCCGACAAGATCGGTGCAATGCTCGGTGCTACTGAGCCGGAGATGTAATCCTTGACTAAGGTCAACAAGACCATGCTCAAGAAAATCCTTGATGCTCTGCCTGTTGTTGATGCAGAATAACAACATAGGGGTTTACCCCTATTGACAAGCGGCCAGGTTTGGCCGCTTTTTTACGTCTGCTCTGCTATCGTTTTGATAGCAGGGGCGCCAAATTATACCACATAATTTGCGGCGGGCGCAAGGGCCTGGTGCATAAATACAACGCTTTTCGCAAAAATAAATAAAATAAATATTCATGCAAAATACAACACTTCCTGGCGCGGGCTGATGTATAATAATCCCATGCAAATCACTGAACAATACCTAAACAAGCTGGCCGAAACCCTTTGGGCGGAATACTGCGAAGTTTTCCCTAAATTGGTTAAATTCGACTGCCCTAAAATCATCTTGAATAGTCGGCTTTCATCAACTGCGGGTCGTTGTTTTGCTTCGCAAAATTATATTGATTTGGCTACTAAACTGTTTACGCGTAATCGCGATGCTATGCTGCGTGAGATTTTGCCTCATGAGATCGCACATCAAATTGATTACAATTTGAACGGTGAACCCAATGGAAAATGGCATAGGGAATCTTGGAAGATTGTTATGGTAAAAATCGGACAATCTCCTACACGTTGCCACAATCTTACGGTATAATTCAGGTATGAAAAATTTATTCTCTTGGTTCGGAACTGCTGCCAGTATTGCTGGCGCATGGCTTATGCCTTTGGGCTTTGTTGGTTTTGCTTACGTTTGCTTTGCTGCGGGGTCTTGCACTTGGTTAACAATCGGCGCAATTGACAAAAACAAGCCCTTGATTGTTTTGAATTTGGCTTTTTTTGGTGCTAATCTTTTGGGACTTTATAAGGTGTTTTTATGACTAAATATCGTGTTATTGAAACAAGTCTTGATAAATGGGTTTTGCAACAAAAAATTTTTGGTATTTGGTGGACAATTAAGGGAGACGGTTTCTGTTCGTGGACTAAATACGAACTGAAAGACTGGGCTTTGAAGCTGGAAGCTGATAAAGAATGCGAAAAAGCCCATAAGAAGGGGACAATTTTTTGGCAAAGTCAATAGGTATAAACCCTATGTTGCGTAAAAGCAACATAGGCGCCATTTTACCACGTAAAATGGGCCGGTGTCAAGCGTTTTCGCACGAAAACAACAAAATATATAAAATATATTTTGCTTGACAAACCTGGCTGATTGTGGTAACAATCGGCCATGCTATCAGAATGATAGCGGCGCCAAAATTATACCACGGACTATACGATTTGTCAATAGGTGTTTACACCTAGAAAATAAATGCGTGATTTGTAAAAATACAACACTTCCTGGTCGAAACCCTGTTATAATAATTCCATTGCAACGACTTAAGGTAGAGAAAAAATGGCAATTCGCAAAGTTTCAATTTATGACATGGACGGCACAATCGTAGATTCGACACATCGCTATCGGGTAACAGCCGATAACAAAATTGATTTGCAACACTGGCGCGATAATCAGCACTTGGCAATGCAAGATTCTCTATTGCCAATGGCTGAACAATATAAAAAAGATTTGGCAGATAATGAATGCTACGTTATTATCGCAACTGCGCGGGTTATGAATGAACCCGATTATCGTTTTGTGAATGAGATTCTCGGAAAACCTGATTATCTTATCTCACGCAATGAGGGTGATTCTATTTCCGGTGGGTTGTTGAAAATCAATGGATTAGCTAAATTCTTCAATTTGAAAAATTTTCAGAATGCCGAATTTACATTCTATGAGGATAACGCAACATATCTAAAAACGGTTTGTGACCGATTTGGAATCCGTGGCGTATATATCCCATCAAAACAAGGGCATTAAAATGTGTAA
>JBDKHP010000157.1:0-5596 GCA_039797645.1 Bacteroidota bacterium | reverse complement strand
CGCGATTTTCCGCATTTAAGAGGCAAGCCCGTAGTGGTAGGCAGCCCAAATGCTCGTGGTGTAATCTCTGCGGCAAGTTACGAAGCTCGTGTCTTTGGGGTACGATCGGCAATGCCATCTAAAATGGCATTAGCTAAATGCCCCCAACTCATATTTATGCCCCATCGCTTCTCGGCATACCAAGAAGTGTCGATGCAGATTCATCAGATATTTGAACAATACACCGATCTCATAGAGCCACTCTCGCTCGACGAAGCATACTTAGACGTAAGCGAGAACAAACTGCAATTTCCCTCGGCCACATTATTGGCCAAAGACATCAAACGACTCATTCTCCAAACCACCCATCTTACGGCTTCGGCGGGAGTGTCATACAATAAGTTTCTGGCCAAAACCGCCTCAGACTGGAACAAACCCAACGGCATCTATACCATTACCCCCGACATGGCCCTCGATTTTATTGCCCAATTACCCATCGAAAAGTTCTACGGAGTCGGCCAAAAAACAGCACTCCGCATGAAACACCACGGAATTCATACAGGAGCCGATTTGCGGAAGTTGGAACTCTACCAACTCATCAAATTATTTGGCAAAAGTGGTTCGTATTTCTTCGACATTGCGCGGGGTATCGACAACCGACAAGTTCAACCCCATAGGGATCGCAAATCGCTCGGTGCTGAAAACACATTCGAGGCCGATTTACGCGAGCATCACCTTATAGAAGCCGAACTCAATGCCGTGGTTGAAACCCTCTGGCGCCGACTCGACCAAAGCAACTACCGAGGCCGCACGCTCACATTAAAAGTAAAATTCGCTGATTTTGAGCAAATTACACGGAGTTATACCCAGATAGAGACAATTAATGACATTGCCGAACTTCGCCAATCTGCAGCCGATTTGCTCACCTCGGTAGAACTCACCAAAGGCGTTAGGCTCATCGGTTTGTCGGTCAGTAACGCCCCTTCGTCGCTGGAAGCGGTGCAGTTACGTTTCAAATTTTGGTAGCACAACCCAATACAAAGTCGTAATTCCGCCAACATTCCAGCCCTGCTCGCCACCTGCAAACACAAAAAAAACAACCGAAAGAAAAAGAAAAAAATAATGACTAGGAGCTGTAGCCCAACAATATTTGTAATGGCGGCTACCGGCTCTTAGCAGTAGTCCTCGCAACGGGTACGAAATCACTTGGCCACATTCGTTTTTCAATTCAACCAGAGCACAAATGGCCGCTCCGCGCGTGCTGTGGGCTACTTGCCGCGATCCGGGCTAGTTCGGTCGGCAGCTCCATCTGTAACGCCGTAGGTGCGTGGGGCAAGTCTAGCCAGTTGGCCTGCGGCCATGATACGCTCGGCTTCCTTCCCATGGAGCGTCATTCGGACTAGCCCAAACGGTTTCCATTACAGCATGGCTGTCTTGATTCTGGAAGGCTTTGGGTGGTGGTATTTGCTGTCGTTGTTTTTGGGGAGACGCCACATGGCCGTAGGCCAAAGTAAAGAGCTTGCCCAGCGAACCTACAGCGTAGCAGATGGTGACGAAAGCACCAACTAGCCCGGATAGTAGCGGTAGCCCACAGCGGCGTGATGCCGTGCCAGCAAGCTGGTGCTTTCCCATTGAAATACAAAGGTTTCCAGTTGATTTCGTACCCGACCGCGAGGACTACAAGCGGATAGCCGGATACTGCCGCACTAAATAATGTTTCGTTCCCGCTCCAAATCATTATTTTTATTTTTCTCGCAGGGTTATTTTGGACTTGTTTCGGGGAGTGGATAGGCTTTGGGTTTTGGGCGATACGCAATCTGGCCTTGCGATATACACAAATAAAGCTACTTTTGGAGTAGCTTTATTTGTGTGTTCGGAAAATTTGTGGGCATTTGGGGCTTGGTGTTATTCTATGTAATTTGGATCTGTCATCCATGCCTCAAGTTCAATTTCTGATTCGACCATAACTCCCGACAAGTAAGCGGGGTCGGTCATCCATTCTTCTAAAACGATTTCGTCTTCGAGCAATTGGGTGACTTCTACGTTTGTGGTTTTAACAGGGCGGTTGTAATTTGCAGCTGTAGCCACAATGGCAATGGCAGCGACGAAAGTGGTTACCAAGAACCATGTCCTTTTTTTTAGTGACGTTTTCATTGTTTCTATTTTTTTTCATAATGAAGGATAAAAACATGTAAGCCAAGGATCAAGGCACGCAACATACTGACAATTAGAATGTTGAATCATCTGGTATTGAGATCAGTGCGGGAGTCTGGTTCGTGCCTTTGAACACATTTTTTTTGACACCACACAATAGCTTTACTAATTTTAGGGTTTATGTATTATTCCAAATTTAATAAAAAGAGAATGAAAAAGCTAATTTTAATAGTCTTATTTCCATTTATTTACACCAATATTTTGGTGGCGCAAACAACTAAAGAACTCGACTACTTTTCGCAAATCGTTGATGAGAATGGAAATATTTCGGCGGATGAGAATGAAGATGTTGTTGATACAAAAATCACGGATGCTTTTACGGCAGTAGATCTACAACAGGATGATAAATTGCGTATCCGCAAACGCTTGAAGTCTACCATAATACGTGTAAAGGTAATCAATAAACAGATTGGTGTCTATCATGAAATTATTCAGCGCAACAAAGGTAAACGAGGTGGCAAACACAAAACGATTCAAGCAGAACGTAAAATTGCAAAACTCGTAAGCGAACGAAAGGCACTTGTTAAGTCGGAAAAATCTGAATTGGAACATGAACTGACTCCTCAGCAAATTGAACGTCTGAAAATGCATATTCAGAAGAACAGCCACTAATTCCAATTTGATGCTTGTTTTGGTGGTACACTTTTGGCCTTCGTTCTTCGTTTCTTTTATAGCAACTGAGTTCGTAATTTTAGCATTTCCGATTTATGCACTAATATTAAAGTCTTTGTAAATGAGAATCTTATTTATCAGCTTGTTTTTTTTGATGCTCTCAGCAAGTCTCGTGGGGCAAGAATATTTGCTTCCCTTAGCGTATTCAAAGGCTGGTGCATTGGTGGCAAAAAAGTCTAAGACTCCACTTTCATTGCCTTTTTTCGACGATTTTTCGTACGATAGCTCACAGCCCGATTTATTGCGGTGGGAATATTCTGGTGCTTTTGTGAACGAGAGTTTTGGGCTTGCACCGCCAAGTGTGGGTACTGTATCCTTTGATGCGCTGGATGCACAAGGGGCAATTTACCCCGGAATTGGGTACGTTAGCAGTTTTGCGGCAGATACCTTAACGTCTCTTTGCATAAATCTCGATGGAAAAACAGGTGTAGCATTGAGCTTTTGGTATCAGTGTGGTGGCATTGCTCCTGTACCTGAGTCTGATGATTCGATTTCGCTTCAATTTTACGCAGAAGCTTCGGACCGTTGGGTTTCGGTGTGGAATGCTTCAGGTTCTAGCAGTATAGATTTTCAGAAGGTTTTTGTACGTGTTGAAGATTCAAAATTCCTGAACGATAAATTTCAGTTTCGGTTTGTGAATTACGTGACATTGGGCAAGGATGACAACCCTGCATTGCGGGGCAATAACGACGTCTGGAATTTGGATATGGTGTATCTGGATGCCAATAGAACGACAGAGACCTTTGTGCCCGCAGATATGTGCTTTACCCAAAATATACCGATTTTATTGAACAATTACCAGTCTATTCCGTGGAAACATTTTCAGAAGAGTCCGTCGAGTACGATGCAGACGACTTTGCCTGTTGGGTTGCGCAACTATGGTGCGAGTTCTAAGAATATTGGAGAGTTAAGCTATCATTTTCTGGACCTGTGGGGGAATCGTCCAGAGGTGGTAATAAAAGCGGGTTCGTATGATATTCCTGCCAATAGCTCGTTCGTAAAATCATTTCCTTTTAATGGTTACGTTTTTAGTAGTAGTAATGCAGATTCAGCCCTTATTGAAGTGGCAACTGTTATGGTGCTAGACGAAACTGATTTCTACGAACCCAACAACCGCATTTCCAGACAGCATATCTTTAAGGACTACTATGCTTACGACGACGGGGTGGCTGAAACAGGTTATGGCATTTCGGGAAACTATTCAACCAATGCAACCGTTGCCTACCATTTTACCAATATGGCACCTGCCGAACCTCTGTGGGCGGTAGATATGTTCTTTACCCGCACTTTAAATAAAGCCAATCTCAAATATTTTTACTTGGTGGTTTGGGCTGATAATGGAGGGAAACCTGGCGAAGTGCTTTATCGTCAACCACTGGCAGAGACATTGCGTTATGCTGATGGCATGGGCAAGTTTAATACTTTTCGCCTCCACGAATCCATAAACGACCAAAATGACACGAGTGTCGTAGTGGGGTCTAGTTATTATATTGGTTGGGAGCAAATTAGCGAGACGATGCTTGGGGTTGGTCTGGACTTTAACAATGTATCGAATCAGAATTTGTACTATAATTTGGGCGAAGGATGGGTACAATCGAAATTCACTGGCGCACTGATGTTGCGTCCTGTATTTAGCAAACGGCCCAAGTCTGTTACAACGCCTACAGAAACTATACAAAAAAGCGATATTATTGTGTTTCCAAACCCAGCAAGCAATTGGATTCGCGTAAAATTGCCCTACGATAACGAAACTTGGCAGTGTAAAATTTCCAATCTAAGTGGTGCCATATTTTGTACCGAGCAAATGTCTGGGACGAATTGGGAAGTAAATATCGAATCACTTTGTGCTGGATTTTATATAATATCTTGCCAGGACAAGAAAGGAAGACTAATTCTAAAGAAATTTGTGGTCGCTAAGTAAACTTTACGCCGTAAAAAAAACGAGCGACTTCCACATGGAGGTCGCTCGTTTTTTTTACGGCTTTTAGGCCAACAAATTACTTTACCGACACTTCTTTAAGGTCGCTTTCCCACAAACCATGTTTTGTGCAATATGCGTAAGCAGTGAGTTTAAGGTCTTTTTGTGGCACGATATAGAAATCTACTTCCAAATTACCTGGTTGGTTGCCCATTGCACCAGCTACGAAGCGAGCTTCGCCCAAAAGGGTTTCGCCATTCCAAAGTTGTACGTACTCAATATAGTGATCGAAATCGTCTGGATGCGCATACTGATCGCCTACACGAACTTTCACTTTAAGTTTTTCGCCTTTTGTACTTTCCGACTCACAAAGCACAAACGCCGAGTGACGGTCGATATAATCTTTTTTCGCTTCTTTATCTAGGGTGCTGATGTCAACGTACTTGTTAATTTTTGCCATGATTCAATAATTTATGTTTTGTTAGTTGCACTCGTATTTTTTCGATTGCAAGGCAAAGTTACAAAATCTTATGCGGTAAAAAATAATTTAAGATCTTAAATTCTATATTAATTTTCTATTACAATATAGAGATAAAGAATCAGAGCGTAAAAATCTTGTTTCTCAAATACAGAAAAGCTCCTTAAACGAAATGTTAAAGAAGCCTACAATTCGCATAAGAAGTTATTTAGAATCTGTTTTTTTAGTTGAGGTCAAGGCGGATTGGATTTTTTAAAGCGGAGTTTACTACTTGTAAATGAGCATTTAAAAAATTCGATCCAACGCAGAGATCGACTAAAAAAACAGACTCTATT
>JBDKHP010000156.1:0-3003 GCA_039797645.1 Bacteroidota bacterium | reverse complement strand
ATGTGCTTGATTTTGTGCAAATATACACAGTTTTTGCTGTATTTTAAATCTGTTTATGGTTGTGACTTTGGCTGGTTTGTGTGTGCGTACGGGGTTGGGTTGGGTGAGAATTTCTGCCTTGAGCGCAAGGGAGTTTGCTTGATGGCCGTAGGCCAACTGGTGGGTTTGCCCCGCGAAATTATGGCGGGGGATTGGAAAGTGGCGCACGGTCTAGCCCGGATAGTAGCGGTAGCCCACAGCGGTGTGATGCGGCGCGGGCAAGCTGATGGTATTCGATTGAAATACAATGGATTCCAGTTGATTTCGTACCCGAACGCGAGGACTACAAGCGGATAGCCGGCAGCCGCCCTATCTTTGAAAAGTTTGGCTACCGCTCCTTATCTTTTTTTTATTTTTATTTTTCTAGGTTTTGGGGTTTTAATTTGTGGGAGACGTAGGGGTTGTTTTATCGGAGACCTCTTGCAGTGCATCCATGATAATGATTAGGGTTGCTAGGATGGTGCCTCGATCTTCGGCATCGAATAGGCTAGTTACTTCGTCGGCGATGTAATTGAAGAGGTGTGGCTGGTGATAGTCTTTTTTCCATTTATCGGTTACTTGCTTGATTTTTTGGGGTGTGTCGGGTTCGATTTCATGGCCTAACTCGTCCATGGAATCGATTTCGGCGAGGATGCGTTCTTCGTTTTCTAACACTGAAATGTCTGATACTGAAGGTAATTCTGGATTTTTGCTTTTGTAAAGCATCCAAGACATTATGCAAAGTAGGATCAGGGAGTCGATGTCGTCGGTGTCGTCGAGGGTTTCGCCTACGCCGATGAGGTATGCCAGAAGAAAGGGTTGATTTACGTGAAAGGCTTGGATGGTTTCGTCGGCTGTTTCTTGGTCTAAGTCGGAAAGTAGGCCAGCCATCGAGTCGATTTCGTCTAATGTGAATTTGTGCATATTGTCGTGTTTATGTAACAAAGAAGATCCTTTGTGGATCTTCTTTGTTGCAAATTTAGTTTATTCTCGCAAATCGACGACTTCGACGTCGGGGTTTGCTTTTTCGTTGAAGGTGAAGTTCTGGTCTGCGGCAGGTTTGTTGAATTGGTAGTTTTTGATGTTGATTACGTACCAGTTGGCGTTTTTGTAAATGGTTGTGGAGGATTGTATGAGTTTGGTGTTTTTGTCGATTAGGATTTTAATTTTGGAGAATGGTTTCTTTAACGACTTGGGTACAAGCTCGATAATACCGAGTTTTTTTCCGCCTTCGTTGAGGTCTCCAACGTAGATGTATTTGAAATTTTCTTGGTAACTATCTACAATATTGAGAGGGTTTACGTTGCCTTCTTGTTCGAAGTTAGGCTCGGAAACGTGTACTTCTTGTTGTTCTTTGAGCCATGTCCAAAGGGTTTTGCCATCGAACATTTGGGTGGTTTTGCCTAGATCGAGACGAAATTTTGTGCCTTTAAGGGTTACGGTGCCTTGTTGTGTTTCGTTGATATTTGCTTTTTTGTTTTGTAATACAAATGAGAAATCGGCGTTTATAGTTTGGTATGACTGTATCTTTACGGCGGCTTCGTCGAGAAGTGTTTTTGCTTTGGGATCTTGCTGGGCTTGGATCGAAAAAACGATGGCGAGGAAGAAGATCAGTAAATTTGTTGTTTTCATACTTTCGTTTAATTTAAAATGTGTTGAATTAATATTCTGTTATTTTGTTGTTTCGTGAAATTGACTTCGTGTTTAACTTTGCGACTTTCGCGTTGCGAAATTATAAAAATAGATTTATTACGAACTTGCTCAGGTTTGGGCAAAAATCAAACCGAGTGGGTGTTGGTAATTGTTAAAAACAAAATATGTATATGGTAAAGATGGTTAATACACTAAAAAGTTACCGCTTATTGCTTGTTATTCTGTTGTTGTGGCCTTGTTTGCAGGGATTTTCGCAGACGGCTTTTTCGTTGAAGGCTACTACTTGGTCGTTCACTACGGAGGATTATATGAAGCCTTCGGGGGCTAAGTTGGGGGGTGTTTTCGGGATTGAGCAGTACTTCGGGAGTCCGCGTACTGGACTGAAAGTAAGCCAGTCGGCGCTTCAGATTAATTCGTCTCAATGGGTTTTTTCTACACATCTGATGTTAAAAATGAGGCTTTACCACCGCAAACATGCTTTGTCGGTTGGAGTTGGACCAGTTTATTTTTTGCAGGAAGCTGATTTTCCCGCGAATGAAGAGTGGATGGTAAACCGGGGTTGGAATTCTAAAATTTCGTGGACGAGTGGAGAGCTGGAATATACCTATTATCTGTCGCCACATTATAGGTTGGTTGCATCTGCAGAGAATCTGGGGCCGAAGACGGTGAGTTTTACTGCGGGAATTATTTATTGGATTCCGTTGGGGAAGAAGAATTGTGTGTGTCAGGCTGTTAAGCATAGGTAGGTGCTTGTCTAAGCAGGCACGATTCTTAAAAAACGGAAAACCGATCGTGAATTTAGGTACGGGTGTCGATCAGTGTATTAATTTTCAGCACAGTATTTGATTTGAAATTAAAAAAACAACTATGAAGATAATTCTACTCTTTTGCTTGTGCTTGTTGTGTTCGCTGAGTGAATCTGTTTGGGCGCAGCGAGCCATTAGCATTAAACCAATTATACAAGGCTACCATCCGTATGCCGACCCGAACAATGAAATTGCGCCAAAGGCCAACGGTACAGCTGGTACTTTCGCCATAGAACCTGGGTTGATTCTAGGTTACGAAGAGTATCTGTACAAAAGAGCTGTGGGTTTTAAACTCAATATCTCAGGATCTTTTGACAATGCCAATAAATTTGCGGCCATGGCACAACTTGGTTTGCGGTTGCGAACCTACACCAAGAATCAGTATGTAGGTTTGTGTGTTGGGCCGAGCTTTTTCCTTCGTCAGTCGTGGATCGATGTGCCCGGATATACCGATAATGGTATATGGAATAGTGGCACAAAACTCCAGACCAAATTGAGCCTATTCTCCGTTGAATTGGAGTATGGG
>JBDKHP010000155.1:0-4776 GCA_039797645.1 Bacteroidota bacterium | reverse complement strand
TGAAATACTGAAAAGTACGACAATATATTTGTCACCTGGCTTATCACAAAAAAAAGGCTGCCAAATTTGGCAGCCTTTTTTGTTTATTGCTTTTGCTATGATTACAATTTGTCGCAAAGCCATGTAGGTATTTCAATTTCTTTGTTGTAATTCTCGCTGGTAATTACATAAGTAGAATAGAAAACTTCGCCGTTGTAGAAAGTCAGAAATTCGTATTCCGAATTGAGCTTGATGTTTTCCAACATTCCCACCCCTGCACGAGCGTAAGTAAACGAAATAGGTTCTGCTGTCCAGCTTGCACTTTTAAGTCGGTACCAAAAGCCCAACGATGGTCTTACTTCTAGCTGTTTGCTAGAGCAACGGCCTACGATTCTAAATTTTACACTTTTTCGGTCGGCATTTGTTTTGAGTGTAATAGGTACTTCGAAAGTGCCAGAGCAAGCATTTTTACTTTCCACTGTACCGTTTGCAGTAAATAAGTTGTTGCTTGCAGGGAATTCGTATTTTACGTCTGTATCAGATGGGTATATACCGTAAATTTTAATAGGTTTGTTCAAGAGACCAATAAACCAACTGCTGGAAAGAATGCTGTTGTCCGATTTGCGACGAACCAACATTTTTTGAGCAAAATATACGGCTGTCGTTGCGCTTGATGCGGCTTTGAAAGTAAAGCTGCTATTGCCAAAGCACATGGTTCGTGGCGTAAACCAATCCATGTTGTAGGGGGTAAGGTGGCGCATACGGGCACGGATAAATTTATCTGCACTTTTTTTACCAGGGGTGGCGGTTCCTTCAATTGTATAAGTGCCATCGTTTTTCCAGAGAGCGGTGCTATAATCGTAACTCCATAATCCAATTTCGTCGCCAATTTGTACAGCTGCGTTGCTTGGTTTATTTGTTTGCGAGTCCATATACGATTTTACTTCAATCTCGCCATTTTCGAGTATATGGGCCGATTTACCAGAGCCATCTATCAATTCGAGCGAGAAGAAACCTGCTGTGTGGAACATTCCCTCCTGATTGTCTTCAAGGCGTGCAAGCAAACCACCGGGGTAGTATTCCAAAACAGAAGGGTCTGTACTGTCAAACGAAAATAGTTTAGCTGTGATCGTGCCGTTTAATAATTCGCCAGTAGCGGTTTTGAGCGTAATGCCTGCGGGAATAACCACTTCTTGAAGAAGATTGGTAGAGGTAAAACTTGTTTGGCTTGCCACCACACCGTTTGTGGCAGTAAGTGTTACTTCTTTGTAGGAAACGCCTGCTGGAAGGTTGTCTTTGTTTACCAGTTTGAATTGTTGTACAAAACGGCCAGTATCGGTGGCTGCAAAAGTAAATGTGTTGGTAAGATAACCTTCGCATTCTGCTTTTACATTGAGTTTTAGTGGCGTAGCTGCGCTGGGTACGCGTTTGGGGTTCAATGCCAAGGAGTAGAAACCTTTGTCGGTTTGGTAACTGTCTATGTTGGCACCCAGTACGTCGATAATGTCTTTGGCATCGTCGCCAAAGAACGTAAGTTTTACTTTTTTGCTGTCGCCAAAACCGATAGGTTCGCCTGTTTTTGCATCTACGAATGCTAAATCGAAGGAGGTTTGGGTAAGGTCGTAATCGACTTTTACCTCTAAATCTTTAGAAACATCGTCTTTGTTGCATGCTCCCACGAACACAATCGCAGCGATTGCCAGCGTAAGGAATGTATAAATTGTTGTTCTTTTCATAGTTAATTAGTTAATACGGTAAGACAATTGAAACATCATAAACGGATAGAATTTGTAGGGCGATAGGTTCGATGTCAGAATATCGCTTTGCTCAGACGAAGCTGTTGGGGCAATCATCCCGGTGCCATGCATTTCGGCTTTCATGCCCCCTTGATACACTGCACCGAGTTCAAAATTGAAGGCCACCTTTTTGGCAAAAGGCAAATTGCGTCCGAACCCGATTCCCAGATAGGGTGCAATTACGCTTGGTTTTAGGCTGGCGGTAATGGTTCCCATCGCTTCGGGCGTGATTTCTATTACGCCAAATGTTTTGCCGGTTAAGGAACTGATGGTGGTTTCAATTTTAGTGAGATTGATGAATACTCCGCCGCTAAGGTGTACGTATTTGGCAAAGTGATAATCCGAAATTAGCGATAGGGTATTCATTTTTAGGTTGTTGTCGAGGTTCATTTGCATTCCCGACACTTCTTGGTTTATTTTCAAGTGTACGGGTAGGTAGCGTATTCCTAAGCGGAGGGTGAACTGGTCGTTGAGTCCCTTTATTAGTTCAAGACCTGGGCCATAGGTAGATAGATTGAGACCGATCGCTAATTTGGCAGGGGCGAGGCTGTCGGTTTTGGCTTCCTGTGCGCGGCTTAGATTGGTAAGCCCTAGAAATACCGCGAGTAAAACTACAATTCGAGTAATTTTCATAGTTTATAATTAATGGAGGTTAATTCAGCGTTTGGTGGATGTGTTTTTTGCATTCCTAACAAAGTTACGTTAAAATAGTTTGTTGGCTTTAAAAAGCTGACCAATGTTCTCTTTTAACTTGTAAAATGCTGTTTACAACTTATCTAAATTCGACTCTTAAAATTTTACGTGCTGTTAGCGTATTAAAGACGGATTATTAAGTTGTTAGGATGCAATTGATCTGAGAAAAATTATGGAATTGTGGTGGCTTTTTGTAAATAGCTTGTAGTTAATGTGTTGTGGGTTATTGGCCAGCTGTTGTTGTGTTTGGTAAGTTATAAGGATCAAAACACAGGCCATTTGTTTTTTTAACAAGCTGTAATATAGTGTTTTATAGCACAGTCGTAATCTTGTTCGATATAATAGTTGCGGATAGTCCACCGCCGCCTTAATTCTGAAATTTGTGATTTCGCTGGGGCTGTAAACTAAATCGGGTGGGAGCGGGGGAATGAAAAAAGCCCCAAATCCCTTGTGGATTTGAGGCTTAAAGAAGAAATTTGTGGGAGTTTACGCTTCGTCTAATCGGTCGCTGCGTAGTTCGGTTTCTTCGTTGAGTTTTGATTTTAGGTTGTTTAGTGCGCTTCCGCTGCCCACGGATGAAGCTGGCGATGCGTCGATGGCGCGGTTGGGGCTCATTCGGGCTTTAAGTGCTGCAAGTGCGTCTGAACTGCCAGCAGAACTGCTGCCTAAGGCTTTTTCGATTTCGTCGTCAACCGAACGCGATTCGTTGGCTATTTCGGCGTAGGCTTCAGATTCGGCTTCGTTTTGCTCTACTTTTTCTTTCATGCGCTCGAGCATGGAAACGGTGCTCGACGAATCTATGGAGGCCAATTGTTTGTTTACTTTTTTTGTGGCACTGCTTACGGTTGCACGGGCTTTGAGGGTTTTGAGCTCGTTCTCGTATTTAGATACCATGGAGCGCAACTTCTTTACGCTTACGTCTAACTTCTGCGCATTTTGCTCGAATTTGAGACCGTCGGCGGTGGCTCTTTTGAAGTTTTCTTCGGCTTCGGTGCGTTTGGTGAGTGCTGCTTCGGCGAGGCGGTCGGCTTCTTCGGGGGCTATTTCACCGCGTTCGGCTTTGCGAAGGAGTGCCATTGCTTTTTGTTCGTACTCACTTATCTGATTCTTAAAGGTTTCAGCGTCGCGTTTGGTGCGGATGGCGAGTGCTTTTACTTCGGCCATGGCTTTGAGGCTGCTGTCGAGATCTGTTTTTAGATCGCGAATTCCTTGTTCGGTAAGTTTGATTGGATCTTCTAACTGATCGACTACCGAGTGTGCTTCCGACTGAAAAATCTTAAAAATTCTTGTGAAGATATTCATGCTTGTAGTGTATTAAAATGATTTTAGGTAATTGGTTGCTTTGTTCAAACTGCTTGGCTGCATAAGCAAACAAGCGTCGTGATGGCTTTCGTGTGAAACAATATTACAAAAAAAGTTTCAAATTAAAGGAATATACCATCGGAATTAGGCTTTTTAATAGGTTTAGCTTGCTTGGGGGTTTATGCGCTTGTGGTGCTTTCTCATAATGTGACGTAATCTTTGAGTTGGGCAAAATGCGATTTCGTAACCAATGCCTCGGTGCGTAATTGTTCTATTTTTTCGAAATATCCTGTTTGGCTGCGGCGTGTGACTATCTGTTTTGCCAAGCGCATCCCGATATATGGGTGGTTGGCCATTTCAACTAGGGGGGCTTTGTTTATATTGACTCGGCGTATTTGTGGGTTTTGAATTGTTACGTTTGCCTTGAGTGCGGCCAAGACTTCGGGGCGTAGATAAGTGAGTTCGTCGAGTTGCTCTACCCGTAGGAAGCCGCCCAGTTTTTGCCGATATTCTACTACCATGTGGGCAGTGCTTGCTCCAACTCCTTTTATGGTGGCAAGTTGTAGGGAGTCGGCTTGGTTAAGATCGAAATTGTAGGGTACTACGTGTTGTGTTTTTTTTGATGCGATTGTCACCAAGGGTAGGAGGCGTGCTTTGTCGGCATCAGATAGGGTGTAGAGTTTGGCTAGGTCGTCTGCTTTGTTGAAGGCGCCGTGTTCGCGAAATTTCAGAATGGAGTTTACTTGCCCCCGATTGAGCCCCAGCAAACTGAGACTATCGGCAGAAATGGTGTTGGGGTCGAAGTTGAATTGTTGGGTTTGTAGCAAATTTTTCCCTTTGTGTGTTTCGTCTGGGAGCTGAATGTAGTCCTCTAAAAAGGCAAACTGGGCTTTGGGTATGCCGTAGATGCGCGACAAATCGGTTTTTGTGCGAAATAAGCCACCTTTTTCGCGGTAGTTGCAGATTGTGTGTATTTGCTTGTCGGTGAATCCCAAACGCTTCAGCA
>JBDKHP010000154.1:0-3438 GCA_039797645.1 Bacteroidota bacterium | reverse complement strand
CAATTCGTTCGAGGCATAACTACCCGTTACATCCAAAAAAGCCTTTGCTGGGTGGGTATTTGTATAGGTTGTATCCGAACCCGATTCCAAATTACCTTTATCTTGCATAAAGGCATTTGGGCCGCCCGAAATGAAACCCGGAATTGCCTCAGCAATACCATCGGCAGCTTGCGTGCGGTGGTGCAAATTCGTAACAGCCCGAGTACCAAAACCCGAAACGAACGAATAATTCACCGCATTTTTACCAAAAATGTAATCGGTTGTTTCAGCAGCCAAATTCAAATACTTTGCATCCTGAGTAGCCAAAAATGCCTGTTGGAAAACAATCGCCATATCCAACACATCGCTGTTAGAACCCCACTCGAATTGCGAAATCGGAATACGGTAGGCCGATTTATCCACAACACCAGCCAACGAATCGGCCAAAGCCACCAAGCCAGCTTTTACCAGATCTTTCTGTGGCGCAGTAAGTTTACTCGAACTACCAAGCAACGAATAGTAGCCAATATTGTCCACATAATTGCGCCAGTTTTCTGCAAGTCTGAATTTTATACCACCCAAAAGAGGCTCAATTTCAGCCAAATAAGCAGGTTTTCCCGTTGCAGTGTAAAGCTCCGCAGCAGCCCAGAAAAACTCTTCGGTCAGAATCGTATCTGGATACCCACCCGTGCTAATATCTTCAGGATTTTGGAAAAATTTCGACGGATTCTTTTTCGCCCAAGCCCAAGCTCTTTCAGCTGCAGCAAGCCATTTTTTTGCAAGTACCGAATCGGTAGCCGCATAACAACGTGCAACCATCGCACCCACAGCCGCAAAATCCAAACTGGCAGCCGTAGATTTTCCCACTATCCAACGCTGACTTTTATCATCGGCAGGCATCACAAAACCGCCAAATTTCTTCTCCGTAACTTTAAAGAAACAGCCACCATCCACATCTTGCATTTTTTCGAGCCAGTTGAGTTCATAGCGCATCTCGTCGAGCAGATCCGACACACCGTTTCCACTTTCCGGAATATTCAAGCTACCATCGGGGAAAGCACCCGGTTGCAATTCGTACGACGACAGCATATAACCCAGAGCTGCCGCAGCATTCACCGTATATTTGTTGAAATCGCCAGCATCATACCAACCACCAGGCATCGAAGCCAAACCCTTCGAGTAACCCGACGAAGGATGAAACCAACAAGAATCGTCCTTATGGCCAGCCGCACGCGCAAATTTGCCCGCAAACTGAGGTTCTAAAGCCATCGACGCACGTTGGAAATAAAACGATTTTACCGAAGCATCTGCTGCCGCTTTATATAAATTAGGCCGTATTGCAAACGGATAAGAAACACCCAAATTCTCAACGAATACCGTAAAAACCCCCGTATCTTTCAGCGCACTAAAGTCACCCATCAGCACTTTTTCACCCGACAACTCATACACCCCACGATCCGTGAAGCTACCCTCAAACACATGCTTACCGTCCGCAGCAACAACACTGAATTTAGTCGCAGCGCTGTCGGCAAGCACGAACGTCTTCACCCCATTCGGGAAATACCCCAACTGGTTCAAACGGATCAGCCCCGAAACCGAACTCACCTCCGTCGATACCGCTTTGGGTTTACAGCCATACACCACAAAGGCCAATACAAACCCTATGGCAAAGATTCTAAGAACAAGATTTTTTTTCATACTATTCAATTATTTAAGGTCTAAAGAGGCCGCAATTTACTAAATTCAAGCCTAAATAAACCATGCAAGAAGCTGTTTATGTAAAATGAACACTAAGGTTCAAACACCACTAAATCAACCAAATAGCTATCCGTCTGTTTCTTAAACAAGCTGTATCCAATCTTCAAATCAAACCCCGCAACAAACGCCCCCCAAATCAGCAACAAACGCAACCCTAAGCCCCAAACAACAAAGAGCCGTAGCCATCCATTACGAATACCCACAGCTCTTTGCCTGAGAAAACAGCACAAAACGCGCTATGCTTGGCCCGTAGGCCCAAAACTAAACGGAAAAGGCTGCGTATCTTCCACATTAGATTCCTTAATCTTGCGGTGATTATTCTCGTACCGCGCCACATTCTCCGACAAAGCCGCCAACAATCTCCGCGCATGTTCCGGTGTAAGAATAATCCGCGATTTCACCGACGCCTTCGGTACGCCGGGCATAATACGAATAAAATCAATCACAAACTCAGAATCCGAATGCGTAATCACCGCCAAATTCGAGTACGTACCTTGAGCAGTTTCCTCATCGAGTTCAATATCGATAGGATTAGAATTTTGTTCCATGTGTATAAATCTTTATAAATATTCAACAATAGTCCGCGACCAATTTCTGTAATCATTTCAACCAGAATGCATGTCAATTCCAAAAACCAGAACCCCAGCAAACCACAATTTACAAACTACGATGTCGTAAATGTACTTTTTTTCTTCCACCCAACCCAAAGAAATCGACCCGTAAAATTTCAAAAACAAACCATTATATCTACCCCTACCACAAAATCAGAACAACACAACAAAAGGCAAAACACACAAAATTTAAACAAAAACCATCCGAAAGAAAAAAAATAAAAATAAGGATAAGGAGCTGTAGCCCAACAATATTTGTAAAGGCGGCTACCGGCTCTTAGCAGTAGTCCTCGCAACGGGTACCGCAACACTTGGCTGCGGCAGTTTTCCAAACAAACCACGCAACAAAAGGCCACTTCCACACATGCTGTGGGCTACTTGCCGCGATCCGGGCTAGTTGTAGCCGCAGCATCATCTGTAACGCCGTAGGTACACACAGCGAGCACTTTACATTGGCCTGCGGCCATGCAACATTCATATTCCTCACTGATTATTATCTAGCGTTCAATTCCAACAACTACCACATTAGCACAAACACCACCCAACAACCCGAGAAACTCCCACAAACGGCAACAGCAAAATTCCCACATAAAACAATACAATATTTCCGTTAAAGACTGAATAAAGTGAACATTCTATAATTATTCATACGATATGTTTAACGCAGGATCATAAAAATATAAAAGATGCTATTTTCAAAGTATTTCATAGGTTTTAATGAAAACTAATTCCTAAAATGTCGTAATTATTTTACCTACCCCGTTACGCTGCATTATTCGAAAAACGAATACCACAGCTACGTAATTTGAAACATTGTATTCCAAAATATTTCATACCTTAGTGACACGAAAACTTACGCAGACAAGTATATAATTTGCTAGTGCGAAACACACTCGGCAAAAAGCTCGAATTACAAAAGTCATCAAAGTTTTCGTATTCAAAACAGCTAATGGTATGAGTAAAGACAATGTAAAGGTTTTTTTTAAGTCCGTTTTAGTAATTCTAGCTAAGGTTTACACGGTTGGTAAACATATTTTAATTCCACCGAGTGTGAAGCGTAAACCATTCTACTGGCGCTGGTTCGTCTGGT
>JBDKHP010000153.1:0-4471 GCA_039797645.1 Bacteroidota bacterium | reverse complement strand
TTTCACCTTGCCCCTGTTAATTGCATTGAACACGATGTTAGCCCCATATTCAAGTTGTAAATTTTCGCTGATAAAATGCGAAACGTCGTCTTTAAGTTCCAGCGAATTGATTGCATAGTTGTGGGTAAATGCTGTTGAGGCATTACTCATTTCCGAAGTCTCAAAGCCATAACTCGAACCAATGAGCGAAATGCGGTTGTGTATGTTGTCGGTAATGCTGTACTTGCTTATGAATGAGACACCTGTTGTAGCATACTGGTAATCAGTAAGTGTCGAATACTTGAACCTGTCGCTGCTTCGGTACACAAATAAGGCATTTTGGGTTTTGCCTGCATCGAAATTCACTGCAAATGAGCCGTCGTAGAATTGCGATTTACTGTCGGAATATGCACCTGCTTTTATTTTTTTCAGCACCCAGTCCGAGAACGAAGAACGCATACTTAATTGCAGCGACGCTTTGTCTTTTATGATCGGTGTTTCGAGAATCAGATTCGCGGTAATTGGGGTAATTCCGCCTTTGGCATAAAATTGTTTGTTGTTGCCTGGTTTGGTGCTTACATTAAAAACCGACGACAACCGCCCCCCATATTGAAGAGGAATAAAACCTTTGAATATCGAAAAATCTTTCACGATTTCTGCATTTATTGCCGGAAAAAATCCAAATAAATGTGAAGTGTTGTAAATAGGTATTCCATTGAGGTAGAAGGCATTCTGATCTGAGTTACCACCACGTACATTCACTCCCGATGCCCCTTCGCCCACACTTACAATTCCGGGCAAACTTTCAGATATTTTCAGAATATCGCGTTCGCCGATCATCGTGGGGAGTTCCCGGACTGATTTTGCTGTGATGCGCTCCATACCCGGGTCGCGGGTTACAATACTCGATTGTTTGTCGGCAAAAACATTTACTTCCCCTATGTCGATTGACGCTTTTCGTAGGGATACCTCGAACGAACCGTTGTCGTAAGCAATAAGCTGGCACTTTTTTGTCTCAAGGCCAAGAAATGCAATCGTAATGTTGTATTTGCCAGCTCTGATTGCAAAGTTCACCACGCCGTCAATATCAGAAATTGCGCCTGTTTGGGTTTCTGTTACATACAGTGTTGCCCCAATAATTGGCAGATCGTTTTCTGCTTCCAGAACTTTACATTTTAGATTTACCAGCTGGTTACGTTTGGATCGGTCTTGTTTGCCTACTTTTATCACTGTGCGCGAATCGGCACGTCGTACCTCCATGTAGTTAGACGTTTCTTTGGATTCGTGTACACTACCTTCGGGAATTAGTTCGGGAAAGTCGGTGACTAGGCTTTCGGAATTGAGTATAACCAATTGGTTATTCCATACCGAGACTTTTAATTCTGTACCAGCAATTGCCATTTTCACCACATCGACAAGTGGCATTGCGTTCACGCTAAGCGACACAGCAATCTTTTGCACATCGGCATCTTTATAAAAGATTTTTACTTGGGTCTTTTCATATACCAGTTTGCAAAAATCCGAAAAACTAGCTGCATGAATATCTATGCTTATAGGTGTTTCTGGCCCGTTGGGGGGCGTAAAAGCAAACATCAGAAGCAAACTGAAAAAGAGTACAATTTTTTTCACACTATATCTTTATTTGAGTAATTAAATCGAAAAATTCTTGCAACTTATTTTGTTTTTATTTCTTGGTAATAGGCCAGTAATGCCGCAAATTGTTCGGGTTTATTTTTACGAAAACTTATTCGATTGCTCCGAATGAATTTCCGAACATCGGCCCTAAGTGCCGGATCTAGTAGTTTTAGAAATGTTGATTTTCTTCTAAAATAGGTCTTTGAATCGTTGTGCAGTAAGTATTTTGCAAAATGGAGTTTGCTGAATTCAAATTGTGCCAGTCCCGTTGTGGGGTTTAGGTTTAACTCCTTGTAGGCCACCAACGCAATGCCCAATTGCGAGTCGCCTACGATTAATGCAATGCGCCTAAATCCGTAGTCATCTCTAAAGTATTCGTACCTCGAACCATTTATTTCTACATATTCAGTGAGGCTGTCGGGCAGAATAATTGTTTGCCGCATATGCGAAATATGCTCAAACTGCAACAGTATATACCCATTTGTTACATCGAAATTCAGCAACTGATTGCCCCGAAGTGAATCGTTTCGCGAAACAGATCCAAGCATAAACTCCGGCGAATACCAATACTGATCGCCTGTGACACGCTGTCCGGGGATATAATAATAGATACGACCGCTATACAACTGCTGATCGAGTCCGTACATCTTCTCCGAAGCTTCAAATGAATTCTGTGCTAGAATTTGCATTTGTGTGCAGAGAACAATCGAGAATAGAATGAGTGAAAATTTAATTTTCATAGTGATTGAGGCGTGAAAGGTATCTATATTTTTTATTCAACTCCGCTGTAGAGCTTCTAGGAGTAGATGTGCGAAGGTAGTATTATTTATTATTTGTTTTGTAAAATTTGCGCGGCACTTAAAAATAATTCAAAATTATTTTGGTTAACCAATTAATTGTTTTCATATTCGCAAAGTGGTTAACCAATAATCGTTATTGGTCAACCAGACAATAACCCTAAGAATGAAATCTTGTTTTAATAATACCTTAATTTTCAACTAGATATAATTCTATAAACTCAGTAAACTATTCGAAATGACAACTACACAAACAAAAACCTACAAAAAAAACAACTGGTTCAAATTGTTGTTAACCTTTCTAGTAATCGGCGGCATTAGTCTTAATGCCTGTAAAAAAGACGATACTACCCCCGAAACGACACCTACAGCTATTTTCACAAGTTCAAATTCGGAGTTAACGGTTACTTTTTTAAACGCATCGACCTTTGCAACAGCTTATGCTTGGGATTTTGGCGACTCTAAAACATCAACAGACATGTCGCCCGTACATACCTATGCAGCTGCTGGTACTTACACCGTAAAACTTACCGCAACCGACGACAATGGAAAAAAAGATGTAGCCACAGCCACAGTTATCGTGGCCAAAACACCCGTAGCACCCGTGTCTTCGTTCAGCCTTACCAAGGCATTTTTAGTGGTAACTTTCACCAATGCGACAACTGGCGCAAGCAGTTATAGTTGGAACTTTGGCGATGCAACAACAGCATCTACCGAAGTATCGCCCGTACATACCTATGCCGCAGCCGGTACTTATACCGTTGTGCTTACGGCAACAGGCGAAGCTGGCCTCACACACGCATCAACAGCTACTGTTACAGTCGTAGCCGAGGTATTCCCCGTTGCAAGCTTTACACACGCAGAAACATTCCTTTCGGTAAGCTTCACAAACACTTCTACCGATGCCACAACTTACAGCTGGGATTTTGGCGACGCATCTACAGCATCAACAGAAACATCACCAACACACGTGTATGCTGCCCCTGGTACTTATACCGTAGTACTTACAGCCAAAGATGCAAGTAACCATACCAAAACAGCAACGGCAACTATTACAGTTGCGGGAGAGGTTTTACCCGTGGCAAACTTTAGCCAAACTGCAACCGACCTTTCAGTGAGCTTCACCAACAGTTCTACCAATGCCACAACATACAGCTGGGATTTTGGCGATGCCACAACAGCATCTACAGAAACATCGCCTACACACGTATCTGCTGCAGCTGGTACGTATTCCGTAAAACTTACGGCTACCGATTCTAAAAGCAAATCCGACGTAAAAACGGTAAGCATTACAGTTACAGCAGCTGCTGAAGTAACGACTGTCACATTCATCAACGGCACTTTTGACAAATACGACGCCTCTGCACTTACTGTAAACTCCACCGAGTGGAAAGCCGTTCGCGACCAAAACAACGACGATTGGGTATGTCCATCTGAGTTGGAAGCCGCAGTAAAACTTACAACGGGCAAATCGACAATCATGGCAGGTATGTCAACATCGAAAAACACAGGTACGTTTGCACTGAAATTCGACAACGTTGGTCGTCGTGCTTATCAGGCAATTACAGTAGAAAATGGCAAAAGCTACACCGTAAAATTTTGGGCAAGAACCGATGCCACCGATGCCACCATCTACCTAGAAGCCTACATCTTGAGCGCAGCCATTGCAGACGAAACTACACTAGCCACAAATTTGGCAAAACTCTCTATTGAAGGAACAAGCAGTACCTACGTAGAAAAAACCATTACATTTACGGCCACTGGCACAACAGCCATCCTTTATCTACGCGGTATGAGCGATACAGTTTCGAGCTACTTCGACGACGTTACCATTACCAAAAACTAATTCAGATATACAAACACCAACACCGCGCCCGTGTCCGATTCTGGACGCGGGCGTTTTTGTTTGCGCAACGAAAGTTTCTGTCCCACCCAAGAACAATCGAGAATTCATAGACACAAAACCCCGAATATTTTGCGCACCAATTCCAACCGAAAAAAAATAAAAAAAATAAAAATTAGGAGCTGTAGCCCAACAATATTTGTAAAGGCTGCTGCCG
>JBDKHP010000152.1:0-4248 GCA_039797645.1 Bacteroidota bacterium | reverse complement strand
CCTCGCCTGCAGCCACCGACATGTTCTCGTTGGCTACTGCACCTTCTAAATCGCCAAGGCTTACATTTACCGCCTCCATTTTGTTGACATCGGCATTAAGCTGAATCTCGCGGTCGTTCACCCCTTTGAGTTCTACTTTAGAGATTTCGTTAATTGCCTCAATTTCCTCTTCCAATTTTTCCCCAATATCGCGAAGCTGATTCACGCTATAAGGCCCCGACATATTCACGTTCATGATCGGGAATTCCGATACGTCGATGTCCATCACGAAGGGATCCTGGTCTAAGTCGGACGGTAATTCGCTTTTTGCTTTGTCCACCGCGTCTTTTACGTCTTGGAGTGCGCCGTCGATATCAACCCCGGGGTTAAACTCTACCATAATCTCCGAACTCCCCTGAATAGAAGACGATTTCATGCTTTTGATACCTTTGATGGTATAGATTTCTTTCTCCAACTGACGGGTTACGAGGTTTTCCACATCTTCGGGTGCATTACCCGGATAGATCGTCGTAACTGCCACAAAAGGGAAATTTACCTCTGGGAAGGATTCTTTAGGCATACTGTCGTAGGCCATAAAGCCCATTATAGCGAGCAGTACCGAGGCCAAATAGACGGTGCTTCGATTCTTGAGCGCACTGACCGTTAGGCCAAACTGCCTTATTTTATTTTGTGTATTTTCCATAATAAATCAGCCGTTGTATTACTTAACAATTTCTACCGCAGAACCCTCACGCACAAGGTTGAAACCCTCGGTAAGTATTTGGTCGCCTGCTTTTAAGCCATTATAAACGCGTGTTCTGCCTTGGTAAGATTCTGCCAATTTAACATAGACTTTTTTTGCGGCCATATAACCACCTTGGTTTTGGGCCACAAATACGAAATCGCCTTTTATATCCTTACGCAATACGATGGCAGGTACCACTAAAGCTTCATCCGAATGAAAATCGCGTAGATTGATTGACGCAATTTGATTGGGTTTCAACATACCGTCGGTATTCTGAATTTCGCATTCTACCGAGAATGTACGGTTTGCTGGGTTAATGATATTTCCCACACGTGCCACACGGGTTGTTTGTTTCCACTCAGGGAAATTTGGCAAACTCACCGACACAACATCGCCCACTTTTACGTGCTGAATGGCCGATTCCGAAACATCGGCCTTAATAATCATGCGGCCTAGATCCACAAAATCCAACAAACGTTGGCCCGGAGCAGCCAATTCACCCACTTTGAGGTAAATCTCATCTACCACACCCGCAAAAGGCGCACGAATTTCGCTCATTGCAATTTGAGCTTCAGTTGCTTTAATCTTGTTTTCCAACGATTCCACAGCATTCTTAGCTTGTAAGTATTGCACTTCCGAGCCGATGTTCTGATCCCAAAGTTCTTTTTGCTTTTTGTAGAGTACCTGAGCCAAACCCAAACCACCTTTAAGTTCGTCCAATTGGCTACGCATTGCTAAGGAGTTCAACGAAATAAGAAGCGTGCCTTTGGCCACGCGTTGGCCTTGTTCTACATAAATAGCCTTCACTTGGCCGCCCATTTCGGGGCTGATATAGGCCGCATTTTTTGCTTCTACATTGGCATTTGTCTCGAAAATATGTTCAAAACTAGACGGTACCAAAGTCGCCACACGAATTTTCGTAACCGAACCCGACTCATTTCCGGTCAGATCAGACAGTTCTTGTTCCAAGCGCGTTACTTTTGCTTGTATCGAATCCATTTCAGTCTGAGCCGTAGTCAGATCCTTTTTTACACTATCAGCCGTACGATCGGTTTTTGCACAAGCCACCGTCACAAGCATGGCTATTGCTACAAGATATTTCTGCATTGTAGTATGATTTTTAGTTTTTAATTTCTAGTTTTCTGCTTTTGTAAGAATACGTTCCAATTCCGATTGTGAAGAAAGGAACATCTGTAAAGAACCAAAATAAGCAGTTTCTTTTTGCAAATATTGATTATGGTTCTGCAATAAATCGGTGCTAGTACCCACACCCTTTTCAAATTTCACAACGCTTCGTTCGTAAATCGTACGAGCAATTTTTTTATCCTCTATCGAATTCAGATAATTTTGGTAAGCAGTGTTGTAGGTGTTCCGAGCATTCGTAAATTCTAAGGTTAGCGCATCAGCCATTTTTGCCGCCTGATTCCTCGCCTGTTCCAATTCAATTTTCGCACGTTTCACTTTATAATAACGCTCACCACCCGAGAAAATCGGAATCGTAAGTTTTAGCCCCCAAACAGAAGTCTGGTACCAAGGCTCACTTTTGTCAAAAAAACTAAACTCGTTCCGATTTGCATTATAACTCTGTGAAAAATAAGCAGATAAAGTAGGCAAATACGCCGATTTTTCTAACAACAACAACAATTCCGACACATGCTCGGCATTCTTAATCGTTTTGTAATCAATATTCCCCTCCAATTCCATACTCACTTGCAAATACGCAGTTTTGTCAATAGAATTCAAAACCTTCGACAAATTGTCTGTCAGTACAATATTTCCCGTACTGGGAATACCCATCTGATATTGCAACATTTTCCTCGCAATATCAGCCTGTAATTTCGCACTATTTAACTGAGTTGTAAGGCTAGAAACCAACAACCTAACCTGAGCCGCATCCGTTTCCTCAATAAAACCCGCTTTATACATCGCCTCGATATGCTTCAACGACGATTGCGTCGTGATCAGCATACTATCCAATACATGAATAGAAGCATCGCTTACCAAAACCGCTACATAAGCCTGACGTACAGAAGCTTTCACCTGCGATTTCGTTTTCTGTAACGACAATTCCGACATCTGTGTGTAAGCCGCCGACGAACGCAAAGCCACAATATAAGAGCCGTTGAAAACCAACTGATTCACCTGCAAACCCGCCGTCGCATTTTGCGAAGTACCAAACTGCACAGCAATCATTTTACCAGGTTCAGCATCTTTATCAAAAATCTGAGCAGGCAGTAAAGACGTTGCCAAGTTCAAAAAATTCTGATAACTCACATCCGCACTTATCTGAGGCAAACCCATCGCTCGGGTTTCGCCCACACGCGCCTTAGCAGCCGATACATTATATTGAGCATCAGTAATTTCATACGAATTTTCCAAGGCATAAGCCTGTGCCGATTCCAAGCTAAAACTTACCGGCTCCGCCTTTTCCTGCGCATACCCTCGCACAAGGCCAAAGGCAAAACAAAGAACAACAAAAAATCTACTTTTCATTTGTGGTGTGTTTTTGATTGTATTTTTCCAATTCCTCAATCCCCTTGGGCGTACACATGCCCCGGAGGTGGTATTCAATAATCTGTTTCATGGCATCCATTCTCGAATTAACCTCGTCGGGCTCAAATGACGAAATCACATCAAAAGCCTTCCGATAATGCAAAACCGAAATCAACCGCGCATCAAAATCACTTCTAAAAAGCCCCTCTTTGCGTCCTTTTTCAATATTGGTTTCCATCATAGAAAGCACAACTTCGTCGTGATTTGCATTCACTTTCTTATGCAGCTTTGGGTAGTACTTCCGCAAATCGAAGTCAATCACCGGAGTAGAACCCCCAAATATTTCCCGAATCTTGCGATTAATCTCCAAAACCTCCTCCACTGCATTATACTGATCGCGCGGCAGATTCTGAATCCAATCCAAATGCGACGCCTGTATATGTTCCAACGATTTCAGTACCAAATCCTCTTTGTCTTTAAAGAACAGATACACCGTCTTCTTTGAAACCCCTATTTCACGCGCCACATCGTCCATCGACACACTCTTGATGCCATACTTGCAAAACATAGATGCCACTTGTTTCAATATATCTTTCAACTGAATTTCCATATCGCAAAACTACGAAACTATTTCTATTCGGAAACTACATGAGTGTAAAAAGTTTCCAAGTTTCCAAAAATAACACTTGTTCAAAATAACAAATTCATAATCAACATTTTACTAACACTAAAACATAGAAACACATACATTTCCAATCCACAACAAAACTACAACAAGCCCATCGCGCACCCAAAAACTAACCGACAAAGCCACAAAATAGCCCGACAAACACCCCTGAAAACCCGACAAATAAAAAAAATAAGAATTAGGAACTGTAGCCCAACAATATTTGTAAAGACAGCTACCGTATATAAGTAGAGTCTGTTTTTTTAGTCGATCTCTGCGTTGGATCGAATTTTTTAAATGCTCATTTACAAGTAGTAAACTCCGCTTTAAAAAATCCAATCCGCCTTGACCTCAACTAAAAAAA
>JBDKHP010000151.1:0-2670 GCA_039797645.1 Bacteroidota bacterium | reverse complement strand
TTCCATGCATCCGTCGCAAATCTGCATCCCTCCTGTAAATTTCGATTTTTTCGCGTAACGCCTCTATCGAATCGGAAGGTACAACAAAACCATTATCCGCAATCAGTTCAGACGTACCACCCACATCAGAGAGAATCAGTGGCAAACCCGAAGCCATTGCTTCTAACACAGCATTGCTCATACCCTCATTGCTACTTGCCAATACAAATACATCTGCCTCGGCCAAACAATCGCGCAGTGCATCCCTATCAAGTTGACCCCAAAGGTGCAAATTTACCCCTAATTTTTGAGCAAGAATTCCCAACTCATCGGCCAACACGCCACCGCCCGCAATCTGAAGCTGCACATTCGGCAGCCCTTGCGTGGCGCGGATAAGCCGATCGAAGCCTTTCCTAGGAATCAATCGCCCCACACTTACAATACGCAGCATTTCTGAGGTGGCAAGCTTTTCACATGGGCGAAAATATGCTGTATCTACGCCATTGGGAATCACTCCAATCGCTTGTGTGTTGGCACTCTTTAGGGCCAGCTGTCGCAAGCCCTCGGAATTGGCTACCGTACATTCTGATTTCCGCCAGATTCGTCGGCTTAAACCTCGAAATAACAAACGATCCAACCAATAAAAGCGGGGGTTAAAAAGCGGCACATCACTGCCTCGCAACGAAACCACAAAAGGCAGCGACCCAAACATCGCCGTAAAACCCGACGGAATTCCAAAAAAAGCGTGGATTAGATCGGCATCTCGTTCTAGTTTCCGATGTTCCCAAAATGAAGCCCACGCAAAACGGAGCAATTTGCTTAGAGGCTGATACCGGAGATTCTTCAAACCACCCACATTCAAATAGCGAATCTCGATGTTTGGCGCAAACTGTTCAGTACGAGCCGCTCCAATACTCGAAGTTAGCAGCGTTACCCGCAAATCTGGGAATCGCATAAACTCTCTGAGTATAAAAAAGCAAGCATTTGCAGCCCCACCACCTACGGGCGGAAATTCATAATTCAACACTATTATATGCATCTTGTACCTACAGATTTGTAGGTACAAGATGCAAAGACTTCGCGAAACTCTCATATAAACGGTTGAAAAATGCTGCACAATAAATTGGGTGACAAAGTGGAGTATCCGTACAGCTTTTTGAAAAGCGAAGGTCGTCTTTTGATGCCGTCTCCCTCCAACGAGGACAACAAGCGGATAAATGTCCTGATAAATAATGTTGGGTTACAGCTCCCAATTTTAAAAATTTTTTTTTTCGCTCGTGTGTCTTGTATGAGCCTTATTGTGCTTGCAGGGAATGTATCACTGCGTGTTTATTGTTATCTTTGTATGGCGCAGATGGCTGTCAGTTTGGTTTTGGCAACTGAGTATTTGCGGGATTAATTAATGAAAATTATATGGAAAAAAATACTATAATGGGAGCTTATCGGGACAGTCGCAAACGGATGGTTTTGTTGGACAGGTACTACAAGATTACAAAATTTTATGATTTTTTGAAAGCGACGGCCTATAAAGGAGCTATAGTTGTCGGCGTTTTTGTGTTTTTTTTGGGTATTCTTGAATATTATTTTTTTGATTTCGGCGTAATTCTGAACAATATCGTGGCAACGTACCAGCCTTGGGCCGTGTTTTCGTTTTTCTTGGCCTCAGAAACGATTTTGGGCTTGGTGCCTCCCGAACTATTTATTGCCTGGGCTTCAAAGTCGGCTTCGCCTTGGTTGTTTTTATTTGTGCTGGCAACAAGCTCGTATTTGGGGGGAATTTTAGCGTATTGGGCGGGAAATCGGTTGTTTCTAATTCCGAAGATCAAAATTCATATTGAACAGAAAATTGCAGTGCACATTAAGAATTTGCGAAAATGGGGCGGTTTGTTTGTGTTTATTGGGGCAATGTTGCCACTTCCGCATTCGGTGGTGAGTATGGCTTGCGGTTTGGTGGGCTACAAATTTCAGAATTATTTACTTTGGGCTTTGTTTCGATTCTTACGTTTTGGAATATACGCCGCTGTTATTTTTCAGATTTTCTGATTACCCGAATTGGTGAGAAAACAGCGAGCGAATCATGGGGGAATGGTTCGCTCGTTGTTTTTTTCGGATTGTGGAATATTAAAAAAAGTATTCGTAATTGTAAGCGAAGGAGAAGTATCCTAGCTCTTTAAGCAATGTGTCGCGGTAGTGTGCAGCTTCGGGGCTGGTTTCGTCGGGAGCCCATGCAGCATAAATCTTGTCGGCCTCTGCACCAAGGGTGTTTTCTTTTACTTCGTACAATACGGTGTTGGGTTCAAGAATTAGAATTGAATGCCATTTTCCGGCTTCGATCTCGATCACCAAATTGTCTTCCTGACTAAGTAGGGCTTGTTGTTTGATACGTCCGAAATCGTCGAACTCCAACACGATGGCTTTTCCTTGTAACACTACCCACGATTCTCTACGAGAAGGTGCTGAATGTTTGTGAGGGCGTACGTAGGCGTCGGTAGTCCATGCATTGAGAATGCGCTGGCTGGTTTCTTGTTCGCCGTCGTTAAATTTGAAATCGGAACGGTGGAGAGGTTGTTTAGACGCTTTGTGTACAAGATCGTTGATGTGTTTTTGAGCGATAGTTTTCATAGTGTCTGAGATTGATTTGGTTTATTAATTACAGCCAATATATGTTTGTTCATTAAAACTGGAACTTGG
>JBDKHP010000150.1:0-11954 GCA_039797645.1 Bacteroidota bacterium | reverse complement strand
CGTTTTGGGCAGCATATACCGAACCAATATTAATTAGATTCTGCCCATAACTCAAACTATCGACATTTTGTAGATCGAGCTTGCAAGCCAATCGAAAACAAAGCATGGCAGAGTCGTACTTATTTTGCTCAAACTGCATACGGCCTTTGTTTCCCACCAAATACGAAACATGATATGTCCGACGCAATTTATAGGCATATACAAGCGCCTTATCAAACATTTGTTCGGCCTGTTCTTTTTTGTCGAGCACCATAAAACAAAGCCCAAGATCGTTGTAACAGATCATAATACCCTGTTCGTTTCCGAGCCGTTCGCACATCGGCAAAGCCTTGTAGATGTACCCTATCGCCTTCCCAGGATCGAAATCGCTGTAAATACTCCCGAATAACTGATACGCCTTTGCCAAAAGAGCCTCGCTCCTACTCTGCTTGGCCACAAGCAACGCCTTGTTCGCATAAAGCAAGGCAGTATCCATATTCGTGTACCAATACTGCGCTGCAAGCCGCGACAAATACAAATACCGCGTAGAATCGGGCAAATTATCCGTAAGTTTTGCCAACAGCTTATTTACCTTCGCTCTATCTTGCGCCACGGTAGCCTTTGGTATAGCAAACCAAATTGTAGCTAACAAAATAGTAAGCAATGCAGTATTGCGCGAAAAGCGTAGTGCAGGCATAAAATTAATTCACAAATTAGATTTCAGACAGGTAAACACCGTAAAATTACGGTATTGAAACGAAAGTTGCACATTCGCAAAGCCAGAATACTGAAAAAAAGCTGTCAACTCCGATATCTTAGCAGGCATATCCAAAGCAATACGCTCGTGGGCATTGCACTTTGCCACAGCATCCAGTGGCGATTTATTAATAAACTCACTCCACAAACGCTGCGTTTCCTGTTCAGTCTGTTCATCTTCAGCAAGCGCCAAATCGCCCAAAATAAACAAACCTCCTGGCCGAAGCATCTGATAAACACGGTGAAACAAAATCATTTTCTGCAAATTATCCAGATGGTGAATCGAAAGCGAAGAAACCACCAAATCGTAGGTTGTAAAATACTCGAACAACAAATAATCCTGCGCTATAAACTCAAACTGACAAAGTTTAGCCGCAAAACGTTTGCGAGCAACCGACAGCATTTCGGGCGCATAATCTATAAGGGTGAACGAAGCACTTTCAAAATAAGGAAGCAAAAACGCCGAAAGTAAACCCGTACCGGCCCCAATATCCAGAATACTCGTCGCATTGGGGTTTTTCAATGCTTCGCGTACGATAGCTTCATAAAAAGCATCATAACAAGGTATTAGAAACCGACGTTCGTTGTCATAATCCTGTGCATAATTTCCGAAAACGATTGCAGTGCTATTCATATTCAACTGACTTAATAGAACTTAACCCACAAATATACAATTCAAAAACTAAGGACACCCAGAATTCAAGCAGATTTCTAAACTTTTGTTCTGCAAGGGATTTATAAGCTAAAAAGGGCGACGAAATACCACAATCTGGCAGCCACCAAAAACAACCCCAGACGAATCCCTAAAAACAAAAAACCAGCCGATAGAAAAGAAAAAAATAAGGATAAGAAGCTGTAGCCCAACAATATTTGTAATGGCTGCTGCCGGCTATCCGCTTGTAGTCCTCGCGTTCGGGTACAAAATCAACTGGAAACTCATGTATTTCAAACAAATAGCATCAGCTTGCTGGCACTGCGTCACGCCGCTGTGGGCTACCGCTGCTATCCGGGCTAGTTCGGTCGGCAGCACCATTTATTACGCCGTAGGTACTCAGGGCAAGCACTTTCTGTTGGCCTACGGCCATGTGACGCGTCCCCAAGCACAGACGCCGATTGTGCGTCAGGAAATACCCCTCAGACGGAGGGGAGCGCGTTAGGGCGGGGTGGGTGCACCAAGTAACACAAACACCTGAAATAATGTACTTTACAATATAAACGAGCAATGAAAAACGCTCCCCAATACACCGCAACAAACCAGACCACATGGCCGTAGGCCAACAGAAAGTGCGGGTATTGCGTACCTACGGCGTGGGATTGAAAAGCTGTCGCACGGTCTAGCCCGGATAGTAGCGGTAGCCCACAGCTTTTTGGGGCGACGAAAACAAAAGTTTCAGCGATCTGATACTGCTGCGCGATGTGCTTGCGTGGCCAGTTGATTTCGCCCAAAAAGCGAGGACTACAAGCGGATAGCCGGTAGCCGCCCTTCCAAATATTGTTGGGCTACAGCTCCTTATCTTTATTTTTTTGTTTGTTTTCGGTCGGTTTTTTTATGGGTGTCGCGCTCCTAAAATTCATACCTGCGGGTTGGGTAGTGCGTTTGGCTGTTGCCCTCCAAATCGTTGAGGGTTGTGCTCATTCAGTCTTACGGCCTGTAAATAGGCAAGTACTCAAAATGAAGAAGCCACGTTTAATTCCAACCCGTAGAGTTGAATGTGCATAACCCCCAACGAGGTTCTGGGAAGAGGTAAGAATAAAACATCTGATTTGTCATACCTCGCATGCTACGTAACATTGAGTCCATCCCGATAATTGATTTTAGCTAGAACAAATGTATATATACAAGGCTAGTGACCTTGTCCAATTTACAGTCGTTTGCACAAGTAAAATAGAATATTTACTTTCGTCCGTTGTTCTTGAAACGGAGCTCAAATCAAAAACGCATCTACCTTTATTCAAAATACTACAACGTTGTACGCGCGCGCAGCTAATTGTATATTTTGCTCAAGGCGAATTAAATCATCTTAGTCATTTTAATCATTGAGAAATGAAATCCAAGTTCTTTGTAATTGCTTTAGGTTTAAGCATACTTTTTTCGTGTTCTAACGAGAAAGATTTAGACCAATTCCAAAACCCATCCTCTGCGATATCGCAAGAGGATAAAACCAAAAGCTTCACGCGCTTTGCTGAAATTTTGTCGAATGCTGTCTATGAACACGCAGAAGTAAGAAATTTTCTTAAGTCAGAAGCTTTAGCTAAAATTGATAACGATTATAATGTGTTTTATCCTATTGCTAAAGACAAAATGCTCTCAAGCGGAGGCTCCTTTAGAGATATGTTAGTTCGTTATTCCAGCGAGTCCGAAATCAGAAAAATTGAACAAGCTCTTCCTTTGTTGAATATCCACATTCCGGAGATCGCAGGGATAAAAGTAGCAAACTTAGAAACCACTGATGAAGAATTACCTGTTCTATATAAAAGAGAGATGTATTTCAAAGGTTCATTGGTTGACTCACTTGCAATAGATGAAGTGCCTGGTTTCGCTATTTTTGTAGTGGGCGAGAGTGGTAGTATTCTGAAAAAAGACAACTCTAAAAAGGTAAGTGCCCCAGAAGTGTCTCTAAATTCGGAATATGAATACGTGCATAGATCGTTTTCGTCTCACTTAAGATCTATAAAGCACAAAACAGAGGGCGTTGAAAAATTGACGGAAAAATACTTTCGAGATGGAGGTGTCCCAAAAAAAGATTTCGATCCCATCTTGCTTGCTGCTTACCGCAATTCTGTAATCACTAGACGAGCGACGAGAGCGATGGTGTATTATGGAATGACATCTCCTAATCAGACTCCTGGGGAGTTGAAATCTGAGGTAAAGGATTGTATTTTTCGATTCAAAATCTCTGGCAAATTCTTTAGCGAAGCTGTGAAAATCGCAACCGCTAACGGAGCGACCCCAATGTTTAATGGATCCACTAGTAATCAAATTCATGAGTTAACAAGAGAAGATGTAGTAAATCGCCTGATGACAGGCATCCCGTTTTGTTTTGTCTTTCGTGTAGAGGGATTTATTAATAATCAAATTGTAACCTCTGAGGGTATGACAGTGTACGCGAATCCTTCGGACATGTTTAATTTGTATATCAATAAATCAAGAAGACATCCGACATTATTCAGACACACTAAATACACCTATTCTATTAACATGAACTTAACTGAGCCTAAATGGTATTATCCGCTCGATAATGATCACGATACACGGCTAAATGATTGGGACATAGCCTCTCAGCCAATAACCAAACGTGTAACTGGTTATCTCGTAAACCCACGCGATGGGCAAAATGTAGAAGTTACAGATAAGTATTCTGTAACCTATGTAACGAGCAATGAATTTGGCGTTAACATTTCTGGAAAGTACAAAGAGATTATTAACGTAGGTATTACTGGGAAATTAAATAACAGCACCACGAAACTCCATGAAGTCACCTCGAAATATACTATTAAGAATAGTAATTACAAATTAGATGAATTTGACTTCAATTTTTTCAATGATTTTCCAATAAACTCTACCAAGGCTAACGGTGATTTGGTGATCCCATACCGGGAAGGAAAAGGGATTCTCGAAATGAGCATTATCCCAATTACTGACGATTTTTTTACCACAGGTAGGTTTCAGTAGTATGTTTTAATTCAACATTAGTATATGAGAACATTATTGGGAGTTTTAGGAATTGTAGTTGGATTGGCTTTTGTTTCATGCAAAGATGTAAAAACAGGACCCAAGTACTTAGATAGCAAACTTGTTGAAGGAGCGTGGTGTTATCAATATGCGGGCGATTCAATAGTTTATGAGTTTAAAAACGGAGTTGCTTCTAATGATAGTTATCTTCTGATTGGCACAGACTATTTAAAGCCTGAAGGAAAAATCGAATATGGGAAATATTTCCTTACAGATACTTTGATACTGTTTGAGCATTCTGAGGGCACATGGGGATATAAATTAAGTATAACGAATCCTGATTCACTCTTTATTAACAATACTGGGATTTGGAATGGATATAAACGAGTGAAATAATAGCTTTAGTTCTTTAATTATTTTAGGTTCCCTCGCAAAAGGCATATCAGCCTTAGCGAGGGAATTTTGTTTTCAGAGAGATTGCTATGGATACAATTTCGATTTGCCCCCAACTACTCAAGACGAAACATATCTTTATGTGGATAGCCCATACTTCAGTTTAGGAGTGTACGATAGCCTTATTTTGGGGAGCTGGTATTCGAGGTTGGTGCGATTACTCGACTATCTGACGTTTTAGGTCTGCTTTTTCAACAAAATTCTGAACTGTTATAAAATGTGAAAATTTAGGCTTCGTCGTATTTTACTAATTGACAATAGAATATGGGCAAATGATTGAATGATTGCCTAATTATTCGGAGTGAAAGACCAACTTTTAATCTGTATATTCGTAACAATGGGCTGTACAGAACATTAATTCTGAATAATCTAACGGAATGCCCCAACTCTACAAACAACTCGAAGCTTACAAAACAACTATTTGCCATGAAGAAATTTTTGCTTTCGGCCCTGAGCACTTTCGTTGCTACAAGTGCCATTTATGCTGGTGGGATTGTGACTAATACCAACCAAAGTGCGGCTTTTATTCGGATGCCTGCACAGGATGCTACAACGGGAATTCAGGCGGTGTATCATAACCCTGCGGGTCTTACGAAATTGTCGGATGGTTTTCATATTCAGGTGAGTAACCAGTCTATTTCGCAAACTAAAGAAATCGAAAACACTTACGCTCCGCTCAATTCGCATATTTATACGGGCGATGTGGCGGCACCGATTTTCCCTACGGTGTATGCAGCTTACAAAACAGGCGATTATGTTTTTTCGCTGGGTATCAACCCAATAGGTGGTGGCGGTGGTGCTGAATATAAAACGGGCTTGCCTTCGTTTGAAATTCCAGTGGCTTCGTTGCCTGCGATGCTTAGTTCGCAAGGTATTCCTACTACGGCTTATTCGGCCGATATTTATTTTAAGGGTTCGTCGGTATATTGGGGTGCGCAAGCTGGTGTGAGTTATAAAGTGAACGATGCTGTGTCGTTTTTCTTGGGTGGCCGCTATGTGATGGTAAAAAACACCTACCAAGGCCATATTAACGACATCAAAATCAACCCAATTGTACCTGGGCTTACAACGGGGGACATGATGCTGGCTCCTGCATTTTTCAAGAACCTTTCTAGTTATTTGCATAGTACTTCGCTCAGTGCAGCTGGTGCTGCTACGAGTTTGCAACCAGTAATCGATGCAAATGCTGGAGGAATGACCCTCGCACAATTGCAAGGTGCTTCGGTACTTACTATCGACCAAGTAACACAACTCAAAGGTGGTTTGGTTAAGTTTGGGGTGCCTGCTGCCAATGTAGATGCGATGACTGCTGCTCAAATTCAGGGAGCGTATTCGCAATACAGTGCTGGTTATCAGCAAAAAGCGGATGGTGCTACCACGAACGCTGCCACTACTTCAAACCAAGAGGCCGATGCCGAACAAACGGGTACAGGCTTCACCCCAATCTTGGGCTTAGACCTGACTTTCCTCGACAACAAATTGAACGTGGGTATCAAATACGAGTTTCAGACAAAAATGCGGGTGGTAAACAAAACAACCAAAGATATTGTGAGTTCGCCACAGTTCCCCGATGGTGAGCATATTCCGAGCGATATGCCTGCTTTACTTTCGGTGGGTATAAATTATGCTGCTACTCCTGAATTTAGAATTGCGTTGGGTGGCCACTATTACTGGGATCAGGCTGCGATGTATGGCAAAAAACTGAATGGTATCTACGTAGATAACAAAGACTTACTTACGGATAATAGCTGGGAATTGGCTGCTGGTTTGGAATTTGACGTGTCGCCTAAGGTTACAATCAGTGGTGGTTATTTAATGACTGCCTCCTCTCCTACCCTCGCGTATCAGTCGGATTTGAGTTATTCGCTCCGCACGAGTAGTGTAGCAATAGGTGCTTTGGGTCATATCAACGAGGCTTTGGCTGTAGAAATTGGCTTCATGTACACCTCGTACAACGAAGATGAAAAAGATAGTTTTGTGAGCCCTATTGGCAGTACTTACAAAGAAATTTACCGCAAGAAAACTTTAACTGCCGCAATTGGTGTCAGTTATTCGTTTGGTAAAAAATCGGCCGAATAATAGCGGTTTTTCGGTATTGATTTTGCAATTTGCACCCGTCGGCCTTTGGGCGACGGGTGTTTTTATTTACTCTAACTCAATTGATGATGCGAAGCTTTTTTTTGATATACTTACTTGTGATTGTGGGCTCGGTAGTGGCGCAAAACCCAACAGCTCTGAATTTTGCGATGGCTTCGCACCCCGTAGTAGCCACAAAGTTTACAACCAATGGGCAAACTTCAGCGATCTTTTTTCGGCTTACGAACCAGATTGATGGTGGTTATTTCTGCCTGTCGCCCCAAGTTGAGGCATCGAATACGGTGCGTAAATACCAACGAAACCGGAGCAAAATGCTGGGAATGCCCACTTGCCCCGACGTACATAAATTCCAGACCATTGGCGAAACTATCGACTTTGAACTGGATTATAAAAGCTTCCCAAAGAATTTACTCTACGTCGATATTTTAGAGAAATGCGACGACAATTGCCTCGAAATACGCGGTTTGGTGCTCAACGATTCGCTCAACAGCCGCATCAATATGGCCTACGCATTTTTCGAGGAGTCGAAGTTCGAGATGGCCGCGGCTATATACGAGAGTCTGGCAATGGGATCTAAGGAATATCCGTTTGGCATCCACCTTTTTAATGCGATACACGCTTACGCCCAATGTGGCAAATTTACCGAGGCAAAACTACTCTACAACAAACTAAAAGCGAGCAATTTTGTGGATACCAACCAATTGCTGGGGCGGCTGCGGATGTTACCTTATTTCAGCAAATTGCTCTGACACACCTGCCCCCCTACGAAAAATCTTTGCCTAGCGTACATTGTTTGGCGATATAGCCAATAAGCACCTTGTGCAGTAATTGGCCGTCGGTCTCAATTTGGGTAGGGGTAAAAGTCGTAGCGATATGTTGTTCCAACTCAAGAAGGTAGCCATCCCACTGATTCTCTGGCACCAAATCTTGCAACTGTTGCAACACGCGACTACTCAGCATTTGCAGGTAGGTATCGGCCACATGCAGTGCATCGTTGAGTTGTTGGCCCACAATCTTTTGGGTACTGCCCGAATACAAACGCGCCACGGTATGCCGAAAGTAATCGGCAAACTCTTCGGTAAGTATCACCAATTGTTTGTGAATGTAGTAGATAGCGGGTGCGGGCTGCGTAAAAGCCAAGGCTCGGTCGTAGTAAAAGTAAGAGATATGCGCGGCATAAATGAGCGACTCTTCATCGTCAGATATTTCGAGCGCGAGGTATTTGAGCATGGCATCGGCAAGTAGCACACAGTCTGGCGAGCCCCAAAGCTGCAAGGGGTCTTTACGTGTGTGGTCGAACAGTTTGGTAAGTAGTTTGCTCAAAGATCGGTGATCGTTGGCCGGAAAGTTTTGCAGTTCGGCCAGTATTGTCAACAGTGGAGTGGGAGAGGGCGGCGTCATAAATATAGGTTTAGAAAGTCAGAAAATTGATACTTACTTGTTTACTACCATGTGAATCACCACATCGGTATAAGGCCAATCGCCACTGTCACAACGCACAGCCGCAATTTTATCGATCACATCGAAACCGTCTATCACCTCGCCAAACACAGTATGCTGGCCGTCTAAATGCCACGTTCCGCCCACTTTCTTGTACGTTTCGTGGTTCGCCTCTGGGATCGTCCGTAAAGCAGCTTCACTAGGCATAGCACCCTGCACGATGTAGAAATCCCAACTCGACGAACGTTTCGTAGGGTTGTTTTCGTAATAGCGCGACATGGCCAGCGCCCCTTTTTTGTGAATATGCGCAGGCCGCACCTCCTCGGGAATCGTATAAACGCCAATCTTTTTCTTCCATGCCCGTTTGCCGGTGTCGTCTGAGTCGCCACCCTGAATCACCAAACCCGGCACAACGCGATAAAACACCGTATCGTCAAAGTAGCCATCTTTTATAAGCATCAGGAAATTAGCCCGATGCAAAGGAGTGTCCTCATACAAACGGATGCGAATAGTGCCCTTCGTGGTTTTGACGGTAATCTCCGTTTCAGGGTTTTTACGCCCGAATTCAGTAAGAATTTTCACCACATTGTCGTCGTGAATATAGCCCGAACGGGTAAGTTGTTTCTTTGCGGGAGCTTTTTTCACTGGTTTCGCAACCGTCTGCTGTTCCTGATTTTGCGACACAGGTGCAGCTTTATGCTTACCCGAACAAGACCACAGACACACACAGACAACGGGCAACAAGGCAGTCAATATTTTCATAACAGTAGTGTAAGAATTAAAAAAACAGGGCACAGCCCCCTAAGACTACAAAACTAACAAAAAAGGCAACCCCTTTGGGTTGCCTCAAAAATATCTCGTAAAACCCAAAGGGTCTAGTAACGGTAATGATCTGGTTTATAAGGCCCATCTTGGTTCACACCAATATAATCGGCTTGCGAAGGTGTCAGAATCGTAAGTTTAGCACCCACGTGCGCCAAGTGCAAACGTGCCACTTCTTCGTCGAGTTCTTTCGCCAAGCGATACACACCCAACTCATAATTCTTCTGCCACAAATCGAGTTGCGCCAACGTTTGGTTGGTAAACGAGTTACTCATCACAAACGAAGGGTGTCCGGTAGCATTACCCAAGTTCACCAATCTACCCTCAGAAAGCAAGATAATTGAGTGACCATCAGGGAAAATAAACTGATCTACCTGTGGTTTGATATTCACCCGTTTGATACCCGGGTACGCTTTCAATTGCGCAACCTGAATCTCGTTATCGAAGTGACCAATGTTACACACAATCGCTTTATCCTTCATTTTCTCCATGTGCTCAATACGGATAATATCGCGATTCCCCGTCGTAGTCACATAAATATCGCCAAACGCGAGTTGGTCTTCAATCAAAGTAACTTCGTAACCCTCCATCGACGCCTGAAGCGCACAAATAGGGTCAATTTCAGTAATTTTCACTTTCGCACCATAAGTCTGCATCGAACGTGCCGAACCTTTACCCACATCGCCGTAGCCACAAACAACCACAGTTTTGCCAGCAATCATAATATCGGTAGCACGTTTAATACCATCGGCAAGCGACTCACGGCAACCATATAAATTATCGAATTTCGATTTAGTAACCGAATCGTTCACGTTAATCGCAGGGAAAGGCAATTCACCACGTTCCATCAGCTGGTACAAACGATGCACACCCGTAGTTGTTTCTTCCGACACACCACGAATATTCTTCGCAATAGGCGTCCAAATAGCAGGATGTTCGGCATAAATTTCGTTCATCTGAGCCAACAAAGCCACTTCCTCTTCCACGTCTTTCACTTCCGCCAAAAGCGCAGGATTGGCCTCAATTTTTTTACCCAACAACACCATCATTGTAGCATCGCCACCATCGTCCACAATCATATCCGGACCCGTGCCATCTGGCCAAACAAGCGCCATTTTGGTACACCACCAATACTCGTCGAGGCTTTCGCCCTTCCAAGCAAACACCGGTACACCCGCCGCAGCGATAGCAGCCGCAGCATGATCTTGAGTCGAATAAATATTACAGCTAGCCCAACGCACATCAGCGCCCAAAGCCACCAATGTCTCGATCAGCACAGCCGTCTGAATCGTCATGTGCAACGAACCCGTAATTTTAGCACCTTTAAGTGGGAGCTGAGCACCATACTTCGCACGAAGCGACATCAAACCGGGCATTTCTGCCTCAGCAAGTTCAATTTCTTTGCGACCCCAATCCGCAAGCTTCATATCCGCAACCTTGTAACTAGGCTGATTGATAACTACATTGGACATATTTTCAATTTTTAAGATTCTACAAAATTAAGCCTGCAAAGATAGCAAAAAATTACCCACAAAGTCCAATTCCGCCCATACACAAATGCCCAACAGCCTAAAAACAAGCAGCATTCACCCCACAAATCAGCCTCCCAAAGCCGGCAAAAAAACGATGCCTACACAAAAAGAAAAATAAAGATAAGGAGCTGTAACCCAACAGTATTTGTAATGACTGCTGCCGGCTATCCGCTTGTAGTCCTCGCAAACGGGTACAGAATCATTTGGCTGCCGAAGTATTACAATCAAACCACTGTACAAAAGGCCATTACGTCACTTTGCTGTGGGCTACCGCTACTATCCGGGCTAGTTCGGTCGGCAGCTCCATCTATTACGCCGTAGGTACGCAGGGCCTGCACTTTCAGTTGGCCTACGGCCATGTGGCGTTATCGTACACCGCACCTACGGCGCGGCAAAATCCGACAAAATCATTTTTGTAGAGAGAATGCTTTCAACCAAGCGATAAATTTACCACAAGTTACCTGATTTGCAGTTAAATAGCGTTTTGTAATACTCAGCCCCATTGGTGTGCCTGGATCTTCTTGTAATGCCAACCAAGCATGAATAATCGCTTTAGAACGGTGAATTGGTTTAAACTTTTGAAGCCCCTTTTTCTCCAAATTCTCGATATGCTCCAATACGATTGGTAAGATCACATCGTCTGTAGGTATGAGGAATGCAATAAAGTCCTCAAGCATTCCATTCAGATTATTATCGGGCATTATCCAAACACAAATCCTTATCTTTTCTGTGACTTCAGCAATTAAACCTTCCGAAGGTAGATCCTCAGGGAGCGTATAACCAGCCTCTTTAAAAATTTTCTTCAATTGTTTCCATCTTGCACCGATGTCAGTGTCAGCATCAATGATAATACCAATCGTTCGAAAATTTGGCTCTTTTAAACGAACGGGGATTGTCGCAAATAGGTTATCAATACCTTTAGAATCAAGTATTTCAAAATTCGCCTCAATTTCAAAACAGTTACACAGAGCTAACAGCACATGCACATCGTCATTACCTTCTACCAGTAATTTTTTGGAATATTGCGGTTTTTTCGACATTGTTAGCGGGTTTCAATATCATTTTCCATTGCAATTCCGATTTCCTGTTTTGAATAGGCCACGTATTGTATCTTGTCATCAACCAAATCCAAGCGAAGTAATTTACCCTCGAAATCTTTTCCTTGCATATTCAGAACCGATTCAAAACCAGCAATACAATCT
>JBDKHP010000149.1:0-6621 GCA_039797645.1 Bacteroidota bacterium | reverse complement strand
GTTTTTTCATTCATTCTTTTTGGGCCTTTTTGTTGCGTACTATTTTCTTACAGCCAATACCCTATTTATCCAGCATTTTGGTTCTGAAAACTTACCCTATGCCTATATTGTTGCTGGTTTTATCGGGTATATTGTCTCCGTTTTGTATTCAGGAATTCAAGCTCGGTTCAGTTCACGAACACTACTTCTTGTTACCACCGGACTTATGTGCTTGGTGCCTTTAATTTTAAGGATTGGGGTATTTTTTGTACCGCTACGCTGGTTAAGTTTGTTTGTATTTGCTTGGGCTTGGCCATTTATTTCGCTCGTTGGAACACTTTCTGGAGGACTAGCCCTTCAAAAATTAGACTTGCGGCAGGTTAAACGCCTTTTTAGTCTCATAAACATAGGGGGAGTTGCTGCCTCAATAGTCGGCTATTTATCGGTTCCATTGTTGAGTAAGGTATTTACAGGTATGTCAGATTATCTGTTGGTCTCGTCAGTGGGTGCTGCATTGAGTGTACTCATGCTCTTGCGGGTTTACAAAGAATTCCCCGACAAGAAAAAGGTTCATTCTGCCAACAACAAACTTTCCGTATCGCCAAAACTTTTCACCCTGCTCAAAGACAAATATTTTGTGTATATCTTTATTGCAGCTGTCTTTTCGATGACCTCTATATATCTTGTAGATTTTGGGTTTCTTTCGGGGATAAAAAGCCAGAACGCCATTTTTTCGGACACAAAGAAGGTCTCGCAATTTATTGCTTTGGTGTTTGCGGGGCTAAAGGTTGGTGAGCTTATTAGTTCTTTGTATTCGGGTCGGTTGCTAACTCGGTTTGGTATCCGTTTTGGCTTGGTTATTCTACCCCTCACGATCTCCGCATTGATGTTAATTGGCTCTATGTCTGGGCTAATTTGGGGAAATCAGAGTCTTGTCTTATTTGTTATTTTAGTGCTAAGTAAAACAGCAGAGCGTATTATTCGAAGGTCTTTAGACGATCCTTCTTTTAACGTTTTGTACCAACCCATGCACGACGACCAACAACTGGCAATACAAGCTAAAGTTGCTCAGGTCATTCAGTTCTCGATAGCCATAGCTGGTGTAATTCTTATTGCATTCAAGTATATACTCACCACAGATAACGGGTTTCAGATTCGGTTATTTCCGTTGGCATTATTACCTGTTGTTGCATTGTGGTTATTTTTTTCGGTGAAATTATACAACCAATATCGAACAAAACTACGCCAGATCTTACTCGAAAGGAATAAAGAGACCAATAAAAACAGTTTCCGTTTTCGGTATGGTGATGAAATTTTGCGTCGAAAATTAAAACCTTTCGAAAAGAAGAAGAGTCGTTTAGCAACCGTAATTCTGGCAGAAGCAAACCCACGTCAATTGTTGCGTTATTGCATTCCGTTGTTGCGTGAGCAAGATTCTGTGGTAACACCTGCACTATTAAAGAGCGTAACTCCATTTTTTTCTACAAAATTTGCAAATGAAATTGATAAAAACTTAAGTGCAGATATACTTCAAGACTGGCAACGACACATTCAATGGGCTCGTGCTGTTTTTCAGACCACCGAGAGTCCAGAAGACTTACCCGAATATGCAGAACTTGCAGTAATACAAAAACTTAGTAAGCTACGAGTCATTTCAAGTGAGGATATTAGTCCGTTCTTTTATTCTAAGTTTATTAGAATTAAACGAATCGCAGTGGAATTATTCGCATCTCAGAATGAAAGCACAGATCGGAAACGAATTGTCGATCTACTTACCGACGTAGAGCTTCGCGATTATGTAGCCGATGTAATTACTGAACACAACCAAGACCTATTGAGCGAACTCGAACGCTTGTTTAATGAAAGCCATGAAAAATCCTTGCTCTTAAAAATCGTGGAAATAATGGCCAAGATAGGCACCCTGCCTGCGCGTTTATTTTTGGTAAAAAACATTGATTATCCAGATCGGGATATTCAAATTGCGACGATAAAAAGTCTGTTCTTCTGTCGGTTTGAAGCCGATGAAACTACGCGGCCTAAAATTATAGATAAGATTCAGCAAATAATCAGGAATATATTGTGGATCAGTGTCGCAATGAAAGAAATAGAGGACAAGTTAAATACACTCAAGCTATTACAATCGTTGGAACTCGACAAAGCCGATAACTACGAACTTCTTTTTAATTTGCTCAGTTTTCTAAATTCGCCTTCTACGGTAGAACTCATCAAGAAAAATATTATCGGCGAAAATGTAATCTTCGCCTTAGAGATTATCGAAAATTTCATGACAGCCGATATTAAAACGCTAATAGTACCTCTATTTGAGAATACACCTATTTGGCAAAAAATAAAGCGGTACGAAGCTTTTGTTAAAATTCCGAAGTTGAAACTCAATGACAGACTCAGCGAAATTATCTGTTCGGATTATTATATTATAGACGACTGGACGCGAGCAAAAGCTATCGAGCTGGTAGGTCGTGATTTTAAACGGAAAAAAAGTTCCGACATTAATAAGGGCGATTCAGAACAACAGAATTTTGAAATAAAAACCTGGGAAACCCAAGCTGTACAAGAAATTCTGTCGTATATTCGTAAAAGTGAGATGCCCGATGAAATATTTGTTGCTTTGTATCACCCCAACGAGCTTGTGTATAGTACCGCTGCAAAGATTATTTACGAAGAGAATCCGAGCAGGTGTTTGAGTTATATTAAATCCCTTTCGGAAGAAAAACAATTTTTGCGTACGATATTTGATAACATTAATTCCAGAGAGCATTTGTTAATTGTCGATAAACTAAAGTTTCTCAAGCGTCATCTCTTATTTTTCAATGTTCCCGAAAAACTTTTAGTGAAAATTGCCGCGATACTCACACCACTCGAAATTAAAAAAGATACGATATTAGATATGACATCTGACGTATATTCAAAAAGTGTGATTATCGTAATGGACGGTTTGTTGGGAGCCGTAGGAAACACATCGAATAAAAATTTTCAGAAGAACGATGTTGTATTACTCGATATAAATTTCCCTTTGGATGAAACCAGATTAAAAGCAAAGCGTAACACATTTGTATTTATTGCAGACCGAGCTGTGTATTTTAATCTACTCCTCGACGAGTCTGAAATATTGTACTATATTTTCGACGATATTTAAAAATTGCTATCTTACAACGACATACGACTAAATAATCTGAACCATGCAAGTATCTAAAGTTAGTTTTAAAGCGAAGTTGATCTCATCAATCTTGATGGTTTTTGCTCTCACCATCTCAATTTTCGCTTATATCTTAATGAGTTTTGGCGCGATCAGAACCGAACTAAGGGATGTTATCTTTGCAGATTCAATACAAGACAACTTTTTTGAAGTCGTGATTGGACATCTGAGATGGGCCGAAGATTTTGAAATCTACCTCTCCACTCCCAACGCAAAATTGGACATTGAATTAGATCCTACAAAATGTACATTTGGAGAATGGTTGCATAGCAAACAACGAGAAAGTTTAGACCTACGATCGCCAAATTTATCGGGCGACATCATGCACTTATCGCAAATTCATACCGCATTGCATATTGCAGCCTACGAAATCGATTCACTCGTTCAAAAAGGAAATTCAAAAAATTCCGAATTAATAAGAGGCTTACAAAGACAAAAGATTTATGCACCAATCAATCAGATTCGAATAATTACAAATTCGGTGATTCAGGACATGAATCATAATATTGTAACCGATTCTACACTGGAAAAACATGCAGATATATATATGAACCGTGGGAAGATTTTTCTGATAATAGTAGCAATCCTTGTGATATTAGGTTCTTTTTATTTAGCAAATTTTTTCTCGAAAAAAGTAGATGAAGTAATCGTCCACACCAAGTCTATTGCAGCCGGCGATTTACGTGTTGAAATAAACGAAGAATCTACCGATGAATTTGGCGAGATTAATAAATCGCTCAACCAATTACTCCAAAAAATTTCTGCCGTTGTAGGCAATGTAAAACAACTTGCCATGCATGTGTCTGTGGCAAGTGGCGAAATCTCGAAAGGTTCGCAACTTATATCGCAGGGGGCTTCCATGCAAGCAAGTGCTTCTGAAGAGATTGCAAGTTCTATGGAAATCATTTCGGCAAGTGTGGAGCGCACATCTCAGTTGGCAAAACAGACGAGTAATCTCACATCCGACACGCTAAATTCACTCACCGAGTCTGCAAACGAATTGAATGGAACAGCAAGAGACTTTGAACTCATTATTCAAAAAGTGCAGATTATCAGCGATATAGCTTACCAAACAAATATTTTAGCCCTAAATGCAAGTATAGAAGCGGCGCGTGCAGGAAACATGGGTAAAGGATTTGCTGTTGTTGCCGAAAATGTTCGACGCCTAGCAGAAGAAACACGAGGAATCGTTAAAGATATTGCAAGAATGGATCAGGTGGGCGAATTAATCAGCAAAATTTCGCACAACATTAGCACGTTGTTAGATTCCAACGTATCCCAGTCTGTCGTTCACATCAACGAAGTTGCAAATGTCAGTTTGGAGCAGTCAATTGGCATCAATGAATTATCGCGAGCCATGCAAGAACTGAATAACGTAACCCAGCGAAACGCCGCATCATCCGAAGAATTGGCAACAAGCGCCGAAGAACTAAGTTCGCAGACACATTCCCTCCTTTCTGAAATTCAATATTTTCAGATTCACGAAAGCTATTCACAAGTATTTGGAAAATCAGATACCTTTGGTGTTGAATCAATCACAAACAGCACTAAAAAAGAGGATACCAACCAACAAAGAATAGTAGGTGCAAAATTAAACCTCGATGCAAATTCACGGGACGATGACTTTGAGCGGTTTTAGTACGATAAGCTAAATGAAAACCTTCGTCGGAAAATAGCCACACCAGCCTTAGTACAGAACCCAAACACAGCCAACTGGTCAAAGCCAGTAAACAACAACCTATCGAAAAAAAATAAAAAAAAGGATTAGGAGCGGTAGCCCAACAATATTTATATAAGGCGGCTACCGGCTCTTAGCAGTAGTCCTCGCGCACGGGTACGGTGTCAGTTGGCTACCTGTGTATTTCAGTCGAACTACTGTACCAAAGGATATTGCCTCACGTCGCTGTGGGCTACTTGCCGCGATCCGGGCTAGATGGGACGGCAGCACCACTTGCGACGCCGTTGGTGCACTGGGCAAAATCTTTACCTTGGCCTTTGGCCATGTGGCCCGGTCGCCAAGCCTCTGGCTTGGCCAATCAACCGAACCCAAACGCCTCAAAACTTGGTAGCCGAGAATAGTCTAAGGCTGCGGACAGCAATGAACTTTCGGTTGTAGATCCATCTTTGCCTAACGCTGCCAATTGTTCCCAATTGAATATCCTGGGTTGGTTGTTGCCATCGGGATTCGACTCCTCCCGGCCAACTCATGTTTGGAGCGGTTTGGCTTGTGGAGCTTGGGAAGATTGGTTTCGTCCGATTAGCCAAGCCGTAGGCTTGGCGACTGGGCCACATGGCCACAGGCCAACTGGTGCATTTGCACAGCCTGACAACGGCATACGTTTGGAAAGTGGGGCACGGCCTAGCCCGGATAGTAGCGGTAGCCCACAGCAACCTGATGCAATGGCCTTTTGTACAGGGGTTTGATTGAAATACTCAGGCAGCCAAGTGACATCGTTCCCGTTTGCGAGGACTACAAGCGGATAGCCGGCAGCAGCCCTCTATTTGAAAAGTTTAGCTCCCGCTCCTTATTATTATTTTTTTTCGCTTTCGGAAAGTTTGCAAATTTTGGCTGAATTACCTAGACACCCTGAGGGTATTATTTTGGACGAACGAATTCGGCTTAGGCTTTAAATTGTTGGGATATTAGGCGTATTTGTTTGAAAATGGGGTACAAACGTGGGTAAATGTGTTGGTAGGCGCGGTGGTAATACGCATTGTAAAGTGCTGTGTTTGATGGTATTGGATGGAACGAATCCTTTAATCGTGTCATGAACTTCACGGCTTCTTTGTGGTTTGGGTAAATGCCCAAACCGACTGCGGCGTTGACAGCTGCGCCGAGCGATGAAGTTTCGTAGGTGTGTGGGCGGTAGGTGGTTTTGCCTAAAATGTCGGCAGTAAGTTGCATTATTTCATTGCTTTGTGAACCGCCACCACTGATTATAATTTTTGATGCTTCGTTTCCGGTGGTGTGCTGTGTGCGCTCCACACCTTTGCGTAGGGCATAGGCTATGCCTTCGATTATGGCCCGGTATATATGCGCACGGGTATGTATTCCGCTGAAACCTAGAATGGATCCACGGGCTTCGAGACCCGGATTTTTGAGTCCAGGCGACCAGTATGGCTGGAGAATGAGACCGTCTGCGCCAGGGGGGACTCTCTTTATGAGCTCCTCGAAAAATGTTTCGGGAGTAGTTCCTTGTGTTTGGGCACGATGCACTTCGGGGTGTCCGAATTCTTCTTTGAACCAGTTAATCATCCAAAAGCCTCGGTAAATCATTACTTCGGTGTTGTATGAATTCGGAAGTGCACTCGGATAGGCCGGAAAAAAACGTTGGGTCTCGAGGTACTTTGGGCTACTTGTTTGGACAGTTGCCGTTGTGCCGTAACTCAGACAGATCGTAGAGGTATCGGTACAACCCGAACCGAGT
>JBDKHP010000148.1:0-8170 GCA_039797645.1 Bacteroidota bacterium | reverse complement strand
CAAACGCATAACCTGGCCTATGAGCAATCCGGGGGCTATTGTATTTGTGTACATTATTTGGTTAATATCGGCCAAGCTAAATTCAACAAATGGCTTATGCAGCAAAAAACCAGCGTTGTTAATCAGCACATCAAGTCCACCCAATTTCGTGGCTACAATTTCCGAAAGCGAGCAAGTTGGTAAATCTGCCAAATCGAAACCAAGCACATCAATATTCGGATGAACTGCCAGCGAATTTAAAGCCACAGAATTGCGCGACACAGCCAATACTTGGTGTCCTTGCGCCGCAAACTCCAATGCCAGCGCATGGCCAATGCCCCGACTAGCCCCTGTTATTAATATCTTTTTCATCAAAGTACGTGTAAGTATTGCAATGTCTGTATTTGCGTCCAACACAATTTGTCGTTGGGCAGGGCTGAAATCTTACCGAAATTTACGTAATTTGACAGCCGAAACAACGACAAAATTATACGATTCTGCCCAAACTTGGCAACAATACAGTACAAACACAATGGAAGCACTCAGTAAATGTCCTCTTTTTGCAGGAATCCCCACCGACACAATACGCCAACTTATCACCCTGGGGCACTATCAGTTTCGTACTTACGAAGCCAGCACCCTGGTTGTACACGCGGGGCAAACCTGCAACAACTTACTGATACTTACCCACGGATCCATTCGGGCCGATATGCTCGACAACAACGACCACCTTATAAAAATAGAAGACATCGAGTCGCCCAATGCACTAGCTCCCGCTTTTGTTTTCGGGCACAGCAATATTTTCCCCGTAACACTCACCGCCAGCACCGACATAGAGATTTTAGTACTTCCCCGCGAAACACTCCTACGAATGTTCCAACAAAATGCGTTATTTCTCACCAACTACCTCAACGCTATATCCGACCGTGCGCAGTTTCTTAGTCAAAAACTTAACTTCCTATCATTCAATTCTATCAAAGGGAAAATAGCCCAGTATTTACTGAAACAACACGTACAAATGGGCGAGCACATTCTACTCCAAGCCTCGCAAGAAGAACTTGCCAGCACGTTCGGCGTAGCCCGTCCGTCGCTCACCCGCGAGTTTCGCGAGCTTCACAAACAAAAAATCATTTTCGCAAAAGGCAAAAAAATACAAATACTAGACCTCGCACGGCTCAAAGCATTGTTGCGCTAAACTTTGGTCAATCTAACCAAAGCCACTACCTTTGCCGCCAAACAAACCACCAATGGACGAACGCATAATAGAATTCATAGATTCACACCACGTACTTACACTTGCCACGACAACTGGAACATTCCCTTATTGTGCTAACTGTTTCTACGTCTATTTGCCCGACGAAAACACCTTCGTTTTTGCAAGCGACACCGCCACCATACACGGCAGTAGTATGTTGCAAAACCCGCAAGTAGCGGCATCCATTGTACTCGAAACCAAAACAGTAGGCAAAATACAAGGCCTGCAACTTTGCGGAACAGCCACCATTGCCCAAGAATCAGTATTTGGCAAAGCCCACCGCGCATACCTCAAAGCATTTCCATTTGCCGTAGTAAAACAAGCCGAGTTGTGGCTATTAAAAATCGAATACTGCAAACTTACCGACAACCGATTGGGTTTTGGCAAGAAAATAATCTGGGGCGAACTCCCGCAGACCAAAAACTAAAAAGCTTGCCTCGTTGCAATGCAAGCTAGGCAAGCCATCTATATTATAAAGATCCATGAGTCTATTTGGCCACCGATACCACAAACTCGTTGTTGTAGTATGTACCCTTCTGAACAATATTATTCTTTTCGTCGAACTTAGTCCCCTCTCCATTGGCTTTACCGTCGGCAAAATAACCCTCGTGCCTTTGCCCACTTTTAAAGAAAAAAGTACCAAAAAACATCTGTCCGTTTTTAAATTCCCCCTCGAAAACATTGCCTGTTGTAAACAAGATTTTACCCTTTACCAACTCAGCATTCTCGTCAAATACGCCCTGCTGGATCTCTCCATTAGGTAAGGTAATTATGCCATTTCGCAGCTTATTATCCACAAAAACACCTTCCTGAATTTGGCCATCAGCGTAAGTAAACTTACCCTTCACCAATACGCCAGCCTCGAAGTCGCCCTCATAGACAGTCCCCGTACGATAAGTAATCTTGCCTTTCACAAGTTTCGAATTCTCGTCGAAATTCCCTTCGTGTACACAAGCCGGGAAACGAATAGAACCCACCCGCAGTTTACCGCCCACAAAACTCCCCGTAAATACGAGGCCACTTACGAGCGTCATACTACCTTCGGCAAGCACGCCATCGGTAAAAACACCCACGCATTCAGCCCCCGACATCGACACAGACCGCCCCTTTACGAGCACCATCTTTCCATCGAAATCGCCTTCACAAAAATCGCCGTTGGGTCTATATATCGCTCCATGCACCAGCAATCCATTCCCAAACAAGCCCTCATAGCGCGTACTATCTGCACACACCAACAAACCTTCGCCATTTTCACAATTACCACTTTCGCAATTACCTTGCGGTTTTTGGCCAAAAACATGAATCCAGCAAAGATAGAGCAACAACATAGTAATAATTCTCTTCATAATAATCGGTTAATTAGGGTGATTCTAAAGATTAAAACCTATTTTGCGTCTGTTAGGTTTGTATTGTTTCCAAGCGTCTTACACAATTGAAATGCAAAAATAACAGCGTTCTATTTACAAAGCAACACAAAATATCATACAAAACGACCACAAACATCACACCATTATAAACTCCGATGTTAGAATAATATGAAATAATAAGGATATGGAGCTGCAACTCGACAATATTTGTAGAGACGGCTACTGGCTTAGCAGTAGTACTCGCAACGGGTACGACAACACTTGGCTGTGGTAGTTTTTAAATTGATTGGCAGCGCAAACAGCTATTCCATTCATGCTGTGGGCTACTTGCCGCGATTTTTTCTAACAAAACTGAGTCCGTTTTATAGTAATTTGTATCATAGTATGTTGCGAATTCAGGCGGACTAAAATGTTGTTGGCCTTAGTGCATTAGAAGAACTTTTCGGTCTTCAATTTTTACTTATTTTGCATCAAGGAGTCCACTCTAAAAAGTATGTCGCCACGAATGCACGAATTTTTATCATGTATAATACCTTGAATTCATGATAGTTATTATCACGAATATTTTTTTATACAAACTCGCTAAATTTCTCTTTGATAATCAGCAGGTTAGAAAGCAAAAGTTTGTCAAAATGGACTTTTTAGCGTGGGCCATTCAAGGCAAAAGAAGATGTAGAAAGAATAAATGTGGCAAATCTTATATTTCGTCAAGTTTGTATATTTGGCACTTCAATATGAACTGACGATGATAACATACTTAGAATTGCTGAACAGAGTGCTTACCGAGGGCACACGAAAAAACGACCGCACAGGTACAGGAACGATTAGTGTTTTCGGACACCAAATGCGGTTCAATTTGTCCGAAGGTTTCCCGTTGGTGACCACGAAAAAGATGCACCTTAAATCGATTATTCACGAGTTGTTGTGGTTTCTCTCGGGATCTACCAATGTGAAGTATTTGCAGGATAATGGCGTGCGAATCTGGAACGAATGGGCCGATGTGAATGGCGAGCTTGGGCCAGTTTATGGGTCGCAGTGGCGCTCGTGGCATACGCCTAACGGCGAAGTGATTGACCAGATTTCGCAGTTAATTGCTGGCTTGAAGTCTAACCCCGATTCTAGGCGGCACATTGTAAGTGCTTGGAATGTGGCAGATATTGATCGGATGAAATTGCCACCGTGCCACGCCTTGTTTCAGTTTTATGTGGCCAACGGACGCTTGTCGTGTCAGTTGTATCAGCGGAGTGCCGATTTGTTTTTGGGTGTGCCGTTTAATGTAGCCTCGTATGCGTTGCTTACTCTGATGGTGGCACAGGTTGTGGGCTTACAACCTGGCGATTTTGTTCATACCTTGGGCGATGCACATATTTATACGAACCATATTCAGCAGGTAGAGCTTCAGCTCTCGCGGACACCTTATGCGTGGCCTAAAATGCGTATAAACCCTGAAGTTGATTCGATTTTTGGTTTCCGATATGAGGATTTTGAATTGGTGGATTATGTATCGCATCCGGGTATTAAGGGTGAGATTTCGGTGTAGTAATTTCGGTTTATTGTTGGGTTTTAGGTTTTGGGTTGGTGGCTTGGGCGTTTCATGGCCGTAGGCCAAAGTAAAGTATTTGCCCTAGGTGCCTACGGCATCGCAAACGAAGCTGCCGCCCCAACTAGCCCGGATCGCGGCAAGTAGCCCACAGCATGAGCGGAAGTGGCCATTTGTGCTGTCGTGAAATTGAAATACAAGGGTGGCCAAGTGATGTCGTACCCGTTGCGAGGACTACTGCTAAGAGCCGGTAGCCGCTATTACAAATATTGTTGGGCTACAGCTCCTTATTATTATTTTTTCTTTTTTTTCGGGTCTTATGGACAAATGGCTTTGTATGGGTTTGTGTATTTCGTTTCAGCTTGTTATGATTTTTTTAGCTAGTTAACTTATTGTATGTGAGTTGTTTTTGTGGAATATGAATCAATACATTTTTTTATTTGCTTTGTTGGGCAGTAAGTATTTTTTCAATGGCCTCAAGTCTGTTTTCTAACGATGCTTGTTGCGATTGGATTTGAGTGAGTTCGATGCCCGAAGTTTTGTTTGCTTCTTTTAGATTTTCGATCTGATTTTGTTGCGCTTTTATCGCCTGAATCATTACGGGTATTAGTGCCATATAATTCACAGATTTGTATCCATCTTTATCGGTTTGAACAAAGTCGGGGAATAATTGCTCAACTTCTTGGGCAATGAGTCCGAATTGTTTGTCGGTATTGAAAGTGCGTCCTGCTTGGTAGGTTGCTTTCCAGAAATAGGTTACTGGGCGTAGTTGAAGTAAATTGGCGTACATTGGGGGGAGGTCTGCTATATCTTTTTTAAGTCTTGAATCTGAGGCTTGAGTTACTGTGCCACTTACCGTTAGGTTTCCATTTATTTTGGTGTCGCCATTTTTATACACAATAAAAGCGTTGGATGTTGTACCGATGTCTTTACCATTGCCGAGTACCAGCAAATGGTCTGCTGCATCCCAAGTTGAAATATTGTTGGGGATTCCACTTTCAATGGCTGCAAATCGGCCCATAATAGTTTCGAGGTAGCTTGTAGATATGTTCCCTTCGCCTGTTACGAAGGAGTAGGCACCTCTGGCTCTGCTGTTTTTTCCAAAACAAGCACTTCCTTCGGCGTTGGCATCGGTAGAGTTTTTGTAGCCCCAAGCAATTGAATATAAACCTTTTGCGTTACTCAATGTACCTCCAGTAAGCGACGCTTCGCCTGTGCCTAGGTTTGCGGTACCAATCGCTGCACTGTTTGTGCCCTGTGGGTTGTTTGTTGAGCCTACCGACAATGAGTTTGCTCCGTACGCTAAATTCTGAAAACCTATTGCAAAAGCATTTGCGCCTTGCACATTGTTGCCACGGCCAAACGCAAAACCAAGCTCGCCAGTAACTGTGTTGTCTAATCCAAAAGCCACAGCATATTCACCGTTTACAATATTCGATTTTCCGGCGACAAAAGTTTTTGCACCATTTGCCTGATTCAATAAACCAAAAACGCATGAATAGTCGCCTGAAGCTTTTGTGTCTTTACCAAAGGCTTGCGAAAAATCGCCCACATTGGCATCGTTCCAATATGTTGCCTGAGATTCGATTGTACCCGCCCTGAATGCCGATTTGCCTGGATAAAAGCACATTCGTGTACCCGTAGATCTGTTTGGAACGTTGGCAGATGAGCTATAATTGCCTGACACCAAAAAACCATTGATACCAACTTCAACGTGGAATTTATCTTCGGGAATTATCCCGATGCCAACATTTTTAGATATATTATAAAGGCTCGTGCCATTAGAAACCCAGTCTGATGTAGCACTTGTTTTCGCATCAATATAAGTTTTTAGAGCTTTTGAGCTTGCAAAAGTTTCGTCGTTGGTAGTTACCAAAAGTGGGTCTATCGAGATCGTTCGGATACTTTTTCCCCCAATTTTTATATCGTTCGTAACCATATTGGCACTCGTAACCGTTCCGTTCGTGAGATTAAGATTCCCATTTGTAAGGTTAACGGTATTTGTTTTAATCGTCCAATCTGCGGTTAGGTCAACAGACCCATCCTTTTTTAAAAAGTTATCAACTTCCAACGCATATCCCGGCGTCCACGATGTACCGTTCCAGCGTAAAATTTGGCCAGTAAGTAGGCCCGTTGTATTCACATCGGGGAGGTCATTTAATTTAGGCCGAGGTGCTTTGAGCGCCGTATCGGCCACCAACGCATACGGCACCGAAAGTAATTCCATCGTACCCATATCCAAGAAACCATTCAAGAAAGCAGCTTTACCAAAATCGACACGAACCTTCACATAATGGGGCCCGCTAGTCCAAATTATATCTGCAAACTTCGATTTCGTACCCTTGTAGGTACTCGTCCCTTTTCCGATGGTAATGGCAAACAAACCGAACGTATTGGTAACAGGGTAATGTACTTCCTGCCATTCAATCTCGCCGTCGGCAGCCTGAGCAATGATCGAAATTTCAACAACAATCTCCTCATCTACAATAGGTAAACCCTCGTTGTCGCGTGCAACCGCTTGGTAACTCAGCGATTTGGGAATATATTGAGCCTCGGCCACTGAAGCCCACAAATTCAGGACGAAGATACAGACAACAAAAAGCAGCTTTTTCATAAATTTATCGTTAAGAGTATTAATCACCAAATCAAATACACATAATTAATTTTTCACAAACCGAACACGGGTCGTTTTACCAACCTTCCCCGAATCCAATACCAGCGCCACGTAAGAGCCTATAGCCAAACGTGAAACATCCATCGTGATTTTTCCAACTTCGGTCCGAATCGCCAACAACTCATTACAATTTCGCCCCACAATATCGAACACCAAAACCCGACAATTGTCCGCAATCTCCGAATTCTCAACAAAAACCACCTCGCTCGCAGGGTTCGGAAACACCCGATATTCATCTGCTGGCAGAACAACTTGTGCAACAATATCCTTCGAGTCTGTTTTTTTTAATCTCAGATTTTCAGGCTGTTGAATACCCTGAGTAAGCACGTTATTATTGCGCAGCGTAGGTGCAAAAATTTGCCCAATCGAACAAGAAAGACTAGCACCCCCAATTTTGGTATGCTTGCCCCCCACAACAAAACCAGCAGGAGTAAGCGTTTGCGCACCAACACTCAGAGACAACACAAAAGCCAGTAAGAGTAAAATATGTTTCATCTGTGATCTTAATATTTACAAATACAAAAGCATAATTCATGCCGCGACGACAAATCCAAATGCAAAAAACTTGCACAAGGCTACATATTTATACAAAACTCACTTTTCAGCAACCATAAAACATTCGTCAAAGACACGCCTCGAACCAAAACTACAGTCCCAATAGGCGTTTGAACTAAATTTAAGCACCCCTTTAATTACAATACAAACAAAACGATAGTCTAAAAAACACCTCAGAGCAACAAACCTCACAAAATTTAGAACGAGAAGCGTCGCAAATAATTTCACAAATCTGCAAATAAAACAATTATAAGACACTGACAATGTGCAAAAAAGCTGCACCAGACACAAATAAACATCGGAAACAAAAACCAGCCAATACAAAAATATAAAATAAAGATAAGGAGCTGTAGCCCAACAATATTTGTAAAGGCGGCTACCGGCTCTTAGCAGTAGTCCTCGCAACGGGTACGAAACCACTTGGAAACCCTTGCATTTCAATCAGCCCACAGCAGCAAAGGCCACTCCCCCACATGCTGTGGGCTACTTGCCGCGATCCGGGCTAGTTGGGACGGCAGCAGCGTCTGCAACGCCGTAGGGGCGCGGGGCAAACACTTTACTTTGGCCGATGGCCATGGGAAACTTTGCATCACACCATTCCCTGCAAAAACCAAGACTTAAAATCAGGCCAGCGACACCAAACAATGCAAAAAGAGCCTCCTTGCCACAAACTGAGAACTCCAATTAATTGGTAGTTCCGAAGAAAAGGCATACCTTCGCGGCTCAATTTTAACAGTAATAAAGAAGAAGCGATGTATTTATCATCAGAAAGAAAAGAAGAGCTTTTTACTAAGTACGGG